>NZ_JANXLE010000021.1:0-203 GCF_030127605.1 Dellaglioa algida | reverse complement strand
CGACAATTAAAATTGTCAATGGAGCCTAACGGGATCGAACCGATGACCTCCTGCGTGCAAGGCAGGCGCTCTCCCAGCTGAGCTAAGGCCCCATAATGGGTATTTTATTAATTGGTAAATGGGCCTAAATGGACTCGAACCATCGACCTCACGCTTATCAGGCGTGCGCTCTAAACCAGCTGAGCTATAGGCCCGTAAACGCT
>NZ_JANXLE010000020.1:0-207 GCF_030127605.1 Dellaglioa algida | reverse complement strand
GGGTAATAACTTGAGTGATCCCGTAGTATTACCAACAGGTAAAGTTGGGGATAAGTACGAAACAAGTGGTAAAGATATTGAGGGATGGGTTCTAAAAGAAACACCAGAAAACGCGAATGGAACTCAAGGGACAAAGGAACAAACAATTACGTACGTGTATGAAAGAGCGGAAGCGGCAAAGATCACGGTCAACTATGTTGACGAAAA
>NZ_JANXLE010000002.1:0-293313 GCF_030127605.1 Dellaglioa algida | reverse complement strand
AAAGATTACTAGTCTGGAGACAGTACTGGTGATCTTTTTTATTTGAACGGGGGAGAATAATATGGAGAGATGTCCGTGGGCACAGTCAGGTAATCAGTTAATGCAAGATTATCATGATGAAGAGTGGGGAAAAACACTTTTCGGTGATCAACAGTTATTTGGGTTATTAAGTTTAGAACTAATGCAGGCGGGTTTGAGCTGGCAAACTGTTCTAAATAAACGAACTGATTTTAATCTCGCTTTTGAAAATTTTTCTATTCAAAAGGTCAGTCAATTTGACGAAAGAAAAATTTCTGAGTTAATGGAAAACTCAAAAATTATTCGTAATCAACGCAAAATTTCAGCAATTATTATAAATGCACAGGCCATCGTTAAGATGAATCAAAGTGGACAATCATTTGATACGTTTTTATGGCAGTTTGTAAATAATAAACCACTTAATAATCTTTGGAATCACGCGGAAGAAGTTCCAGCAGAAACTGATATTTCAAAACAATTATCTAAAGAATTAAAAAAGTTAGGCTTTAAGTTCGTCGGGCCGAAAATTTGTTATTCGCTGATGCAGAGTATGGGGATGGTAGATGATCATCTAACGTCATGCGCATTTAAGACAAAATAAAAAAGAAATTAACCATTTAATTGGTTAATTTCTTTTTTATTTTGCCTATTTTTGACTCAAATCGTTACTCAACATTTTATTTTTTTCTTTTAAAGTTCTTTTAGTATATCGGTCATGACCTTGACCCCAAAAGACTAACAAAACAAGAATTCCAATAGCCGCCATTATGTAATCTCTAAAGATTATGTGTTCACTCTTAACCATTATCAAAACGATACTAATTGTACCTAACAATGGTATTATCCCACCAAGCCAAAAATATTTTGTATTTGCCAAACCGTATGTCTCAATCAGAATTAAAAGCATTATTATTGCAAAAAATGTTAACTCAGTCATTTTTTTCTCCTTCATGGAATTCTATAATTTTTTTTGCAGCGCTATAACTAATTTGGTCATCCGTTACAAGACGCATAAGATTCACTATGAATGGTTCACTATCTTTCTCATCAATTATTCCAATTTTAGTTATAACTTCATTGAGTCTATTCCGTACTGTGGGGTAGGAGACTGAATATTCTTTTGCTACTTGCTTCAATGATCCGGACGATAGCGTAAAACGCTTAATAAAATTCATATCTTCATTCGTCATATTCTCGTACCATGTATTAATAATAATTCCCACCTTTTTATTGTTTAGACATAATGATAACATAATTTAATAATAAGTAAACATTATTAAATATTTTATTGATATATTATTAAATTATATTAATTTTTTACTAGTGGTTCTAAGTTATTTTTAATCGAATATTACGTCTGAGGAGTATTCACTTGTTATTTTTTACTGATTAACATACTTGGAAGTTGAGTATTAACTCAAAATAAGGCGTTCATTATGTTACAAAATCTGATTATTTCGCTTATTGCACCTGTTACTACAGTATAGTAATTTCACCGCTAGATTATTTGTTAAATAGTTAAAATGATTAGTAATCAGGTGTTAGTGATCCATGCGTATAAGTCACGGGATAAACCAAACAAAAAAACTACACCCAGTTGGGGCGTAGTTTTTTATCATAAACCTAATTATTTTATTGTTAAGTTCGTTTAATTTTGTTAGATATCAATCGTTGGTAATTTTTAAAGAATTGATAAATGTTTTTACTTTTTAAGAGCGGGTGTATTGCTTAAATCAGTTCTAACAACTAAAACATCTGAAGTTGCTACTCGAGTTACGTACTCCGTAACTGATCCAATTAATAAACGTTCAACCGTATTTAAACCGGTAGCACCAATCACGATTAAATCAATATCTAAATTGATTGGAACATTTTTGGCAATCACAACTTTAGGAGAGCCATATTCAATTGAAAAATCGACATTTTTAAGACCAGCTGATTTTGCTTGTTCAATATACTTATTTAATGTTTCTTTTGCTGTATCACTAACTTGTTCAACCATTGACGTATCAAAACTTGAGATATTTTGGAATGCTCGAGTATCAATAACGTGTAAAAGATGAAGTGTAGAATCCTCGCCATTTCTTAAAGCCACTTGTACAGCTTTTTCAAATGCTAATTTTGCTTCATCCGAACCATCTACAGGAACTAAAATATTTTTATATTGTTGTAACATGGTCATCCACCTCTTTCTTTTGTATACCTTCATTTTACGACAAATTTGATGAAAATAGAAGTAAAAACGGTTACAAAGTTAGCTTAATGCATAAAAAATGATAAAACAATGGTTAAGGCACCAACCGTGAGACAGGATAAGGCAACGAAAATGCCGTAAAATATGGGGATGAAGACAATAATTGAAATTAATCCAATTAGACCTTCAACGCCGATAATTACCCCAAAAATAATTAACGTTATACTCAGCGCGGGGTTTGTTTCAGGTTTAAAAATCATAAAATTTTTGCCACGGTGAGAGAATAAATAGTAACCGATCGTTAAAAGTAACAATGCAAGAACGGCTAACAGTATTCGGATTATAATCATAAAATCTCCTTTATTATTAACATAAAAAAAGCCTGAACAAACAAAGTTTGTCCAGGCCATCAAAGCAAAAGCTTTGGAAAATCCGCGTAGTGCCGTTAATCATCTTCGTGAGTTGAGCCCGCAATAAAGCAGGTGGCATCGACTGTACTAACCTCTAACTACCAAGTGAAATGGCTTGAAATTAATTAGCCTATTAAGTCAACGCCTAGATATAATTATTTGTTCGGTCAACATTCTAATAAGATAACGCGTACACTTCAGAACTTCATCCTTAATATAGCACAGACATCTTAAACGTGCAACAATTATGATGTAAGCGTGAACAGGTCATTTTTTTGATGGATGTAATTTACCGTATTGTTCTTTAAGTGCCTGTTCATAACGCCCATTGCTTTTTGGTTCATAGTAGTCTGCATTTTTTAGTTTATCTGGTAGATATTGTTGACTAACCCAGTCATTTGGGTAGTCGTGAGGAAATTTGTATCCGATACCACGACCTAAATCCTCTGCGCCTTTGTAGTGGGAGTCTTTCAGGTAAGCAGGAATTTCACCAAATCCACCTTTTTCAATATCAGCAATTGCATTATTGATAGCGACGTTAGCTGAATTGGATTTAGGTGATAGACAAAGATCAATTACTGCATTTGATAATGGAATTTTTGCTTCTGGGAATCCAATTTTTTCTGCTGCTTGAACAGCCGTTACAGTTCGGGCACATGCGGCAGGACTACTTAAACCAATATCTTCATAGGCCATTGTAATCAAGCGTCTTGCAATCGTAGGTAGGTCACCAGCCAGGATTAAACGTCCTAAGTAATGAAGAGCGGCGTTAACATCTGAACCCCGTACTGATTTTTGAAAAGCTGAAATAACATCATAATGTGCATCGCCATCTTTATCATGTGTGAGTGCTTTTTTCTGTAAGCACTCCTCGATGATTGTTAACGTTAAAACGATAACCCCAGAATCATCAGCGGGTGTTGATTTAGCGGCTAACTCGAGAGCATTTAACGAACTACGTAAATCGCCATTAGTCGCTCGAGCTAAATGTAATCGGGCGTTAGACTCCAAATCAATATCGAGCTCGCCGAGACCAACTTTTTTATCAGTCAATGCACGGTCAATTGCAATTTCAATATCTTGTTCGTCCAAAGGTTTTACTTCAAAAATTTGAGTTCGACTTCTGATGGCCGGGTTAATTGTAATGTAAGGATTCTCAGTTGTAGCACCAATTAAAATAATTCGACCACTTTCTAAGTGTGGTAACAAGAAATCTTGTTTTGGTTTTGTTAGTCGATGAATTTCATCTAAAAGTAAAATAACAGTACCGCTCATTTTGGCTTCTTCTGCCACGACTTCAAGATCTTTTTTTGAATCTGTTGCCGCATTTAATTTACGAAATGCATATTGAGTTGATCCGGCAATAGCACTGGCAATACTCGTTTTACCAGTACCAGGGGGTCCATACAGGATCATGGAAGAAAGTAGTTTGGCGTCGACCATACGTCTAATGATTTTACCGGGTCCAACAAGATGCTGTTGACCGACAACTTCTTCAATTTTTGTTGGTCGCATTCTAAATGCAAGTGGTTGTAACATGAATGATGACTCCTTTCGCGTTAATTACTAAGGAATAGTATAGCATAGTAGCATGAGTTTAATTGCCAAAATGTATCGTAAATAAGAGGGTTAAATGCCAATATTTGGTATACTGTAGAAGGAAACTGAAAGGGATGATGATATGGAATTAGACGCAATTGGATTAAAAATACAAGAAGAAGAATTGGGACCATTGCTCAGGCGGTCACTAATTGGTTTGGAGAGAGAATCACAGAGGGTTATGAATACGGGTATTTTGAGTTCCACGGACCATCCTCAATCATTAGGTGACAGACTGAAGCATAATTATATAAAAACGGACTTTGGTGAATCACAAATGGAATTTATTACGCCACCAATTGAAGGCGCTGATAACGTTGTGAACTACTTAGACGCTATTCAACAAGTTGCGACCCAAAATTTACCGGATAATGAACAATTTTGGACACTAAGTTCGCTTCCTGAATTACCGGATGATGAGTCTAAAATTAGGGTCGCTCACCCAGACGAAAAAGGTTTTCTATATAGAAACAAATTAATAAAGAAATATGGTAAAAAAAGACAACTTTTCACGTCTGTACATCTTAACTTTAGTCTTTCAGAAAAGTTAATTCAGGCGTTATTCACATCTGAGTTCCATAATTATTTTGATTCGTATATAGAATTTCATAATTTTATCTATTTAAAAATTGGTCGTAAATTCGTACAAAACAGGTGGTTGCTAACTTACTTGTTTGGGGCAACGCCAATTTATAATAGCAACGATAATAGTATTAATGATCCCGTTAGAAGTGTTAGGAATAGTGAACTTGGTTATACCAATATAGACGATTCTATTCAAGCATCTTATCAATCTATCGAGACCTACGTTACGTCATTGAAAAAAATGGTTCAAGAGGGAAAACTGTTATCATTTTCTGAATTCTATGGGGACGTTCAATTTAAGTCAATCGACAAAAATGAGGATTCCTTGATTTCAAATGGTATCAATTATTTTGAATTGAGTGGACTAGATGTCGATCCATTTTCACGCGTAGGCATCAAGGGTGAGACAATTAAATTTGTTCAATTACTGTCAGCCTATTTTTTAATGACGCCCGATTTGGCAGAAGGTGAAGTTGATCAAACTTTACTCAAAGCAAAACAACTTAACAACGAAGTTGCGATGGAGGACCCTAAGACTGAGTCAGTTACTAAAAATATCGGTATAAAGTTACTGGATGAATTAATTCTATTTAATAACAATTTCTATTTGGATGATGAATTAAAAAATGAACTGGTCAGTTATAAAGAGCAGTTTGAACAACCTAAATTAAGTTTAAGTGCAAAAATAAATGAACAAGTTACTAATCAATCGTTGATCAAATTTGCGATGAATCAAGCGAATTTAAATAAACAATTCTATCAGTCACAATTAAGTTCACTAACTGGATTCAATAATTACTCAAGTAACACACAGCTTATTTTGGCTGGATTATTAAAAAAAGGATTGCGTTTTGACCTTGTCGATGATGACGGAGATGTTATCAGAGTTAATGGACATTTGTTACAACATGGGACAATTTCAGATTTAGACTCGAGCATCTTAAATCAAGTTGTACATGACAAGCAAACATTAAAAAAAGTGTTAGGACAGTTTGATATTAAGGTTCCTAGCGGAATTAGTGTACGTAGTCTGGACGAGGCAATGGATTATTATCCTGACATTGTTGGTAAGGCATTAGTTATTAAACCTAGGTTTGTTAAAAGCAGCCAAATGACGCACATATTCCGAGTGGCGCCAACGCTAAACGAGTACAGAGAAGCTATTAAACGAAATTTATTAGTGGACACTCAAGTTTTAATTGAGCAAATTGTTGTTGGTTCAGTTTATCGGTTTATGATGGTTGATAGGCGTGTGCAAGGAATTGTTGAAAGATTGCCCGTCAGTGTAGTTGGTGATGGTCGACAAACGTTAGCAGAATTAATTGCGCAAAAAAATGCGAAAATAGGTCGATCTAGTCGTGGCCCTTGGCACCAACTTAATTTACTAGAAGTTGAAAGGCAAACGTTGGAAACACAGGGCATAAATGAAACGACTATTATTCCAAGGGGATCTGAAGCCATTATTCGATACGATAATAATTTTAATGCTGGGGCTAGCCAGACCGAGGTTAGTGGGCAAATGGACGATTCCTACGTTTCATTAATAGAGGACTATGCCAAACGATTAAAAATAATGATTGGAGCATTTGATGTGGTAATACCCAATTTGTATATACCATATGATGCGAAACATGCGGATTCATTGATCGTTCTTTCAGTTGAAACAAGTCCGGATTTAGCGATTAATTCATTTCTAAATTTTGGAGATAAACAAGTTATCGCCGATAGAATTATAGAACTTCTACAAAAAAATAAGAACTAAACCTAACGCTTAATAGATAATGGCGTTAAGTTTAGTTCTTACTGGCTTAGTCAAATAGATTTTCAAAAAACGATTTTTTACTTTGTTGTGGTTCACTTTTAACGATTGGGTACTTCTCATTGATTGCAATAACAGGTTCATTTATTGCCGTTTTTTCAGTTGCAACAACCAAGCCCATAATCTCAGCACCTGCTGGATCTTCACTATTTGATGTTAATGTAAAATTAACATTGTGCTGATGAGCTAGGGTGATATAAGGTGCCAGTGAATCTTGATCAATCATACCGTTTAGTAAGACGCGGTAGTCCGGATGAGCTACTAATTCTTTTTCGAATCCAGTCATATTATCGGCAGCCGTCACCTCGTTAATTGTCATTGCTAAACTGACCCGTTCTCTGAATGTACCTAAGTATTTTCTTTGTTCGTCTGGATGAAGCTGTGGGACCCCATACAGTCCAGATTGAAGATGCGGGTCTATATTATTATCAGTCATTGTTGTTACCACCTTCTATATAAGTTATGTTTTTAGCATACCATGTTTGGTACAAAAGGAGAGAATGAAATGTTTATTAAAGACGATTTCTTGATTTTTAAAGATCAGACCTTAGATGGTCGATTGGAAAAGATCAAAGCAATTATTGATCCAAAATTTGAAAAGATGGGTGCAGAGCTAATACCATTTTTAAATAAACAGTTAGATAGTGAAATGTATTTGCATATCGCAAAACACGCACGAAGATCGAAAAATCCACCGCCCGATACTTGGATGGCTTTTAGTGGGAACAAGCGTGGTTATAAAATGATGCCTCATTTCGAGATTGGGTACTGGGATGATCGGTTATTCATCTGGTTATCAGCACTCGCAGATATTAAAGATAAAAGCGCGTATGGAGATAACGTCATTGAATCAGTAAAAACAATTCAGCAGTTAGATAGTTCATTTGTTCGCTCAGTGGATCATACAAACAAGGAAGCGACAGTTGCAGCAAATATGATCACACAAGCTGATGGCCAAAAGTGGAGTCGGGTACAGACCAGGGAATTATTGATAGGTCAAAACTTAGACGTAGCGGATAAGTTTTTTGAGTTGGATAAAGACGAACAACTTAATTATTTAAGGCAAATGCTGATACCATTAATTGAAATATATAAAATTTGGACAAAAAAAACATCCCATTAAAAATGAGATGTTTTTTATTTTGAAATTATAATTTGTTGTAGTATTCAACGATAAGTGATTCGTCAATATCTGCTTCAAGTTCTTCACGTTCTGGTAAACGAGTTAATGAACCCTCTAATTTATCAGCATCAAATTGTACGAATTGTGGACGACCAACTAATGCTTCCATTGAGTCTTTAACAATTTGTAAAGTTTTTGATTTTTCACGTAATGAGATTACTTGACCAATTTCAACAGCGTATGAAGGAATATCAACACGGTTGCCATCAACAGTAATATGACCATGGTTTACCAATTGACGAGCTTGACGACGAGTAGAAGCCAAACCTAAACGATAAACAACGTTGTCTAAACGACCTTCAAGTAAGAGCATGAAGTTAACACCATGCTTACCTTCGCGAATTGTACCAGCTTTAATAAATAAGTTAGCAAATTGACGTTCTGATAAACCGTACATCATACGAAGTTTTTGTTTTTCTCGTAATTGTAAACCATATTCTGATAATTTACGGCGATTGTTTTGACCATGATCACCGGGTGCATAAGGACGACGAGCTAATTCTTTACCAGTACCTGTTAAAGAAAGACCTAATCGACGTGAAACTTTCCAACTTGGGCCAGTATAACGTGACATATATAAATTCCTCCAATATTTGTTTTGGAGTAAAATAATCCTTTGTGAGCTTAGTATTCGTGCAGTTTGTTTTGCAATGTTCACCTTTGCAGCTGAAAGGGTACTAATTGAACCAAGAAAATTGGGCAACAAACTGTTGACGAGCTTACCGCTCACCGCTGCATTATTTTACACAAGATTCATCATACTGTCTTTAGAGACTAATGTCAATCTGTTTTCATGTTTGTTTACATGCCAAATCAATTTTCTTTCCATAATATTATAGAAAGCTAGTGAACGCTTTAAAGGTCTATGATATAATGATTAGAAGCATAAAATTTGAATGTGAATAATTGGATATAAATTTTAGTAAGCTAAAGGCGGGATTAGGATATGACACAGATTTTTGTTGGAATAATAGTAGTAGCCATTATTATCTATGCAACGGCGTTTTTTCTTCAGAAGCGTAATGAAAAAAAATTCGAAACATTTCGTAACCAAGTAGAGGTTATTTTTAATTCTGAAGTTGAAGAACAACTTCGATTAACGAAAGATTTGGGACTGACTGGAGAGAGTCTAAAAACTTTCTCAGCGTTAGAATCAGATTTTAAAGAAGTAAAAAATGCAAAACTACCTAAAATTACAATACAAATCGATGAAGCTTATGAAGCAAATGCGAAATATCAATTTCTTTCTAATCGCCAATTGACAGCAGAAATTGAAGTTAAATTAATTTCAATTAATAAGACGCTTGAGGGTATTAAAAAGGCTTTGGTATCTTTGAAGAAAAGTGATGAGAGTAATCATCAGGCAGTTGACTCGCTTGAAAAAAAATATCAAGATTTACGTAAAACGTTATTATCAAAAAACTTTTCTTATGGACCTAGTATCGATAAATTAGAGGATAAATTAACGGGTCTTGAAGACGATTTTGATCGTTTTTCAACGTTGACTTCCGCTGGTGATCACGATACGGCGGAAAAAGTTTTGGGTAACTTGAGAGAAGACACGGCATCGCTTGAAAAAATTCTTGAAGAAATCCCACCATTATATAAGAGCTTAAAAAATGAATTTCCTGATCAACTTGCAGAACTACAATCAGGTTACATGAAATTAATTGATGAAAATTATAATTTTCCAATTGCTGATGAGATTCCTAAACAAATTGATGAGTTACAGACGGGTGTCGATAAAGCATTAGCTGAATTGGAAACGTTAGAAGTTGCCACAACCAGCGTTGAGGTTAACGATATTGCTAACCAAATTGACTATTTATATGATGTCATGGAAAAGGAACTAACTGCAAAAGATAAATTGGAGAAACAAGAGACTAGTTACCGTAAATTTATCGACCACGCTGAAAAGCAAAGTCAGATGCTTTTGGTAGAATTAGACAGACTAGGTCAAAATTATGAATTAGACCATAACGAATTAGAGGATGCTCAAAAGTTAGGTCGAGAGATTGCAACCATCAATTCACAATATGATATTGATAAGGCCGCCATCGAATCGGGTGACGCAATCTATAGTGAGGTAGCAGATCGCGTTGAACAAAATTCTAAGTCGTTAGAAAATATCGAACTGGAACAACAAAAAATTAATCATAGTATTCAGGATTTACGAAGTGATGAGAAAAAAGCTAGCGCAACAATACAAAGATTTGATATTGAATTACATCAAATCAAGCGCCAAGTTGAACAAGTTAATCTTCCTGGATTGCCAAATGATTACTTGGACTTTTTCTATGTCGTTAGCGATGAAATTGAAGCAGTTGAAGTAGCCATCGGAAAGTTAAAAATTAACATTGAAAAAATTACTAAACAAATTATTGATATTGAAGCAGATCTTGAAAAATTACAAGACAAAACGCATGATTTGATTGATAGTGCATCATTGTCAGAGAGCTTACTGCAATATGCGAATAGATTTAGAAATTCGAATGAAGAGATTGCGATTGCATTCGGTAAGGCACAACAATTATTTAATAATGATTTTAATTATGCGGCTAGTTTAGAAACAATTGCGACGGCTTTAGACAAAGTTGAGCCTGGGTCATATAAGAAGATTGAAAAACAATACTATGATAATATAGACGACGGCTTTGAAATTGAATAGTAATCATTAAAGTGGGGGCTAGAACAAAAAATTGTTCAGTCGCCACTTTTATATTTAATAAAGAAACACCAGGGATGAATTAAAAGTGTCAATCTGATACGAAGTATATTATAATGAGAAAAGTATTTTTCAGAAAAGAAGGTAGCTAATGATTTATTTTGATAATAGCGCAACAACAAAAATTGCGCCCGAAGTTTTAGATACTTACAATAAAGTTAGCGAACAGGTTTGGGGTAACCCATCTAGCCTGAACAATTTGGGCGAAGTAGCTCATAATTTATTGGAACAATCTCGACAACAAATTGCAAGTTTACTAAACGTACTTGAGGATGAAATTTTATTTACCGGAAGCGGTACTGAGGGGGATAACTGGGTAATTAAAGGAACGGCTATGGCAAAGATGAGTCATGGTAAACATTTAATTACGACAACAGTTGAACATCCCGCCGTCATGAATACAATGGCTCAACTAGAGCAGCTTGGATTTGAAGTGACCTATCTACCCGTTGATGATGAGGGCAGAATTAATGTTGAAGATTTAAAGGCTGCCTTAAGATCTGATACGATTCTGGTTTCCGTTATGGCAGTCAATAATGAAATTGGAACGGTTCAACCTTTAGTTGAGATAGGCAATGTTCTAAAAGACTATCCGACCGTTCATTTTCACGTTGACGCTGTTCAAGCTATTGGTAAAGGTGTGCAAGAAGCTTTTATGAGTGATCGAGTTGACTTTGTGACTTTTTCGGGTCATAAATTTCATGCACCACGTGGAGTTGGGTTTATTTACAGCAAGCGGGGCCGTCATATTGAGCCACTTCTCACGGGTGGTGGACAAGAGCACAACTTACGTAGTGGAACTGAAAATGTACCCGCAATCGCAGGTATGTCCAAAGCATTACGTTTACTATTAGAGAACGAAACGGAAATGGTTACAAAACAAAAAACCGTTAAAGAAGTCGTCTTTAATCATATTAGCGAGTTTGGCAAGATAACTACTTTTTCAAAAATGCAGACAAATTTTGCACCGCATATTTTATGTTTTGCCATCGAAGGTGTCCGTGGTGAATCAATTGTTCACGCATTTGAGAGTGAAGGGATTTATATTTCAACGACGAGTGCTTGTTCATCGAAGAAAAACCAGGCGTCTGGTACCTTACTGGCAATGAATGTCCCAGAGGCACTTGCAAAATCTGCTGTTCGAATTAGTTTTGATGAAAATAATACATTGGAAGAAGCAAAAGAATTTAATCGCGTTTTTGATATTTTGTATCATAAATTTGAAAAAATTAATTCTAAATAACGAAAGGATGTCGACATGCAATACACAGAAATAATGGTTCGTTACGGCGAATTATCAACAAAAGGAAAAAATAAGAGGAACTTTATTGATCGTTTAGGAACGAATGTGCGTAATAGTTTACGTGGTTTTGATGATTTAGTCGTCAAAGCTAACCGTGATCGTATGCATATTAATTTAAATGGTGATGATAGCGAACTAGTCATGCAACGTTTATCTCAGGTTTTTGGTATTCAAAACTTTTCACCCGCAATTCGTGTTGAACAAGATTTGGATGCAGTAAAAGAAACAGCTGTTGCAATGGTTAGCGAACAGTTTGTTGAAGGAACAACTTTTAAAGTTAATACACGCCGTTCAGATCATGATTTTGAATTAGATACAAATGAAATGAATGATGAATTGGGTGGCTGGATTTTAGATCATGTCCCCGGTATTACCGTTAAAATGAAACAACCAGATATTATTTTGCGTGTTGAAGTCCGTGCTAATGGTATTTTCTTATCATCTGAAACACGGCAAGGTGCCGGTGGATTGCCTGTTGGGACTGCTGGTAAAGGGATGCTTATGTTATCAGGTGGTATTGATTCACCAGTCGCAGGTTACCTTGGTATGAAGCGTGGTGTTTCAATGGAAATGGTTCATTTCTTTAGCCCACCTTATACAAGCGAACAAGCCCTAGCTAAGGCAAAAGAGTTAACAGTTAAATTGACACCTTATGTTGGTACGATTCAATTTATTGAGGTGCCATTTACCGAAATTCAAGAACAAATTAAACACGATGTTCCGGAACCATACTTGATGACCATTACACGTCGTTTCATGTTACGTTTAACTGAGAAAATTGCTGAATTACGTGGCGGATTGGCTATCTTTAATGGTGAGTCATTAGGCCAAGTGGCTTCTCAAACACTTGAAAGTATGGTCGCAATTAACGACGTTACAACGATGCCTATCATTCGTCCAGTTGTTTCAATGGATAAAAATGAAATCATTGATGTTGCTAAGAAGATTGACACATTCGATCTTTCGATTAAACCTTTTGAAGATTGTTGTACTATTTTTGCGCCACCAGCACCTAAAACTAAACCTCGTTTAGACCGTTCAAGAGAATTTGAAGCTCGTTTAGATATTGATGGTTTAATAGAACGTGCTTTAGCGGGTGTTAAAGTGACAAAAATTCATATTGGTGAAGAGTACTTAAATGAAAATAGTGGTCTGTTTGCAGAATTACTCTAAAGGTCACTTTAAGATTAGAAACTAGTTTCTAATCTTTTTTTGCGTAATCAAATAAGTCGCTTCGTGACTCAAAATTGCGTAGAATGGTAGTTATAGAAGAAAGGGTGGTTAATTATGAAAGTAACTCGTCATGGTAATGAAATGGATACAGTAGGTGAAGCACCAAAAGTAGGAGATATTTTCCCAACAGTTATTGCTTACGATGAAGATGATCAAGCAGTAACGTTACCAAAGAATACCGGAAAAAAACTTTTATTAAGTGTTGTCCCAAGTATTAATACGCGCGTTTGTAGTATAGAAACAAAACGGTTTAATATGGAAGCCGACAATTTTAAAGAGGTTGAATTTATTACGGTCTCAGATGATTCAAAAGAAGATCAAAAGAATTGGTGTGCTGCTGAGGGCGTAACTAATTTACAATTACTTCATGCAGATAAGGGTGATTTTGCTGAAGTTACTGGGTTAGATGTCCCAGAATTCGGTCATATGGCAAGAATGGTTTTTATTTTAGATGAAACTGGACGTGTTATATACGAGGAATTAGTTACAGAAATTTCGAGTGAACCCGATTACGCCAAACTTCTTAACGAACTAAAAAAATAAGATATTGACGATTTTTAGAATAAACGCTAAAATATGACTACAGACGAAGAACGAGAACACCAGTCATTTCAGAGATAAAATGCTAGGCTGAAACATTTTAATCAGACACTATGGTGGTAGCTCGGGAGTTGTTATTCTGAAATTAAGTAGGGGTAACCGGACATTATGGTTCGTTAAAAAAGTAATTAAGAGGGGTTAAAACCCAATTTAGGTGGTACCACGGCACTGTCGTCCTAAAACAGAAATGTTTTTTGATGACGGTGTTTTTTTATGCCTAAAATAAAATTAATGAACGAAAAGGAGAATTCATGACAAAAGAAGTTGAACTATCAACAAAATATGATCCAAGTCAGGTTGAACCTGGCCGTTATGAAGAATGGTTGAAAAAAGATTTATTTAAACCCAATGCTAATCCGGAAGCAAAACCGTACTCAATTGTTATTCCACCACCAAATGTAACGGGTAAACTACATTTAGGACATGCTTGGGATACGACGTTACAAGATATCTTAATCAGACAAAAAAGAATGCAAGGTTTTGATACGCTTTGGTTACCAGGGATGGATCATGCGGGAATTGCGACGCAAGCCAAAGTTGAAGCTAAATTAGCTGAGCAAGGTGTAACACGTTACGATTTAGGTCGCGAAAAATTTGTGGAACAAGTTTGGGATTGGAAAGACGAATATGCTGATGTCATCCATAAACAATGGGCAAAAATGGGTCTATCTTTAGATTACAGTCGTGAACGATTCACTTTAGACGATGGATTATCTGACGCCGTAAAGAAAGTATTTGTTAATTTATATAATAAAGGCTTAATTTATCGTGGTGAGTACATTATTAATTGGGATCCTAAGGCAAGAACTGCTTTATCAGATATTGAAGTTATCCATCAAGATGACGAAGGCGCATTTTATCATGTTAAATACCCATTTGCCGATGGATCAGGATTTATTGAAATTGCGACAACTCGTCCTGAAACAATGATGGGAGATGTTGCGGTAGCCGTTCATCCTGATGATGATCGCTACAAAGACATCGTTGGTAAAAAAGTTATTCTACCACTCGTTAACAAGGAAATTCCAATTATCACGGATCATTATGTTGATATGGGATTTGGTACAGGGATGGTTAAAATAACACCAGCGCATGACCCTAATGATTTTGAAGTTGGTAACCGTCATGATTTACCTCGTATTAATACAATGAATGAAGACGCAACAATGAACGAAAATGCTGGCAAATATGTTGGAATGGATCGTTTTGAAGCACGTAAAGCAATTGTTAAAGATCTTGAAGCAGAAGATTTAATGATTAAGATTGATCCAATTACGCATAGCGTTGGTCATTCTGAAAGAACCGGTGTTCAAGTTGAAGCGCGTCTGTCAACACAATGGTTTGTTAAGATGAAGCCACTTGCTGAAGAAGCTTTAAAATTCCAACAAGGTGAAAATAAGGTTGGATTCGTACCAGAACGCTTTGAAAATACCTTTACACAATGGATGGAAAATGTTCATGATTGGGTTATTTCACGTCAATTGTGGTGGGGTCATCAAATCCCAGCTTGGTACCATAAAGAAACTGGTGAAATGTACGTTGGAGAGGTTGCACCAACGGATATTGAAAACTGGGAACAAGATAATGATGTCTTAGATACTTGGTTCTCAAGTGCTCTATGGCCTTTCTCAACAATGGGCTGGCCAAATACGGATGCCCCTGATTATAAACGTTATTTCCCAACGAATACACTTGTTACGGGATATGATATTATCTTCTTCTGGGTATCACGTATGATTTTCCAAAGTTTAGAATTTACCGATGAACGTCCATTTGAACATGTTTTAATTCACGGATTAATTCGTGATGAAAGTGGTCGTAAAATGAGTAAATCACTTGGGAACGGAATTGACCCAATGGACGTTATTGAAAAATATGGCGCTGATGCACTTCGTTGGTTCTTATCAAATGGTTCCGCACCAGGACAAGATGTCCGTTTTAGTTATACTAAAATGGATGCTTCATGGAACTTCATCAATAAGATCTGGAACGCTAGTCGTTTTGTAATTATGAACTTAGATGGTGTTGATAAGATTGAATTGCCAGCTAAGTCAGAATGGCAACTTGTTGATAAGTGGATACTTAGTCGTTTAAATACGACTGTTTCTGAAGTTACACGATTATTTGATACTTTTGAATTTGGTGAAGCCGGTCGTGCGCTATATAATTTCATCTGGAATGATTTCTGTGATTGGTATATTGAAATGAGTAAAGAAAATCTTAACGGTGACAACCAAGCTATTAAGCAAAATACACAACAAATTTTAGCTTATGTCTTAGATCAAACGTTAAAACTACTTCACCCAATCATGCCATTTGTTACTGAAGAGTTATGGCTAACGATGCCTCATGAAGGAGAATCAATTGTTGTAGCTGATTATCCCGTTGTCCACTCAGAATTTGAAGATGAACAATCCGTTACTGACATGAATAATTTAATTGAATTGATTCGTGCCGTTAGAAATAATCGTGCGGAAGTTAATGCACCCATGTCTAGTGCGGTCGATTTATTGATTAAAACAACGGATGATAAAACAAAGGTTATTTTCGAGAATAATCAAGAGTTTATCCAACGCTTCTGTCATCCTAAAGAGCTTCAAATCAGCCCAGATGTTATTGCGCCTAAACTTGCAATGACGTCTGTGATAACAGGGGCAGAGATTTATATGCCACTTGCGGAATTAATTGATTTGAACGACGAAATTGCTCGCCTTGAAAAAGAAGTTAAAAAACTTGATGGTGAAGTAATGCGTGGAACTAAGAAGCTTGGCAATGAAAAATTTGTTGCTAGCGCTCCAGAAGCAGTTGTGACAAAAGAAAAAGAAAAACTAGCTGATTACCAAATTAAATTAGCTGCAACTAGGGACAGGATTTCTGATTTAAAAGCAGAAGCTTAACCAAACAATATAGAGGTATTTCGGGTACAATAACCTGAGATACTTCTATTTTTTTAGAAAGTGGGACTGGAAATTGATCACAAATTATGAAGAAGCAATTGCATTTATTCATGGCAGAACACAATTTAAAAAAAGCCCATCTTTGGGGAGAATGAAATCGTTGATGCAACGATTGGATAATCCGCAAGATGATATAACCATGATTCATGTCGCGGGAACGAATGGAAAGGGATCAACGGTCGCCTTTCTACGTGAATTATTCATTGCGCAGGGACTAAGTGTAGGGACGTACACATCACCTTTTATTGTGAAATTTAATGAACGCATTTCGTTAAATGGACGGATGATTGATGATGACGCTTTATTGAGTTTAGTTAATATTGTAAAGCCAATTATTGACCAAATGGATGTCGAATTAGCTGATTTGGAAGGTGGGCCAACTGAATTTGAGATTATCACGGCAATAATGTTTGTTTACTTTGGTATGAGTCATCCAGTAGACATTGTAGTTGTTGAAACCGGCTTAGGCGGAAAATACGATTCAACTAATATTATTGACCCCATTCTTTCAGTTATAACAACGATTGGATTAGATCATATGAAAATTTTGGGTGATACGATTGAAAAAATTGCCCAACAGAAGGCGGGCATTATTAAACATAATCGTCCGCTTGTCGTTGGTAATGTCACTGATGCCGTCTTTCAGGTTATTACCGAAGAAGCTGAAAAGAAAAATAGCCATATAGCTCGGTTAGGCTTTGATTTTAAAGTGAAATCTGAAGGCGTTAAATCATCTTGGGCAGAAGTTCTAACATATCAGTCAAAAGAACTGACAATAAAGCAACTTACAGTTCCTTTATTGGGAATGTTTCAAGATGAGAATGCGGCAACGGCAATTGCTGCATTTGAGCAAGTCGCCAGTATTCAAGGTTGGGCACCTAATATGAAACTAATTAGACAAGGGATTAATGCAACAACGTGGCCGGGACGTTTTGAAAAAGTAAATGATGAACCACTAGTTGTTTTGGATGGTGCACATAACGTTGCGGCAATAGATAGGATTGTTCAGTTATTACGGACGCGTTTTCAAGATAAAGAGATAACAATTATCTTTTCGGTATTGGCTGATAAACAGGGCGAGCAGATGCTTAAAAAATTAGTAACGGTACCTAATGCGCATATTATTTTGACACAATTTGCGGGTCCAAGAAAAGTAAGTCAATTAAATGATTTTGACATTACGCAATTTAAAAATGTATCGTTTCAAGATAATTGGAAAACTGCATTAGTCCAAAGTGTTCATTCAATGTCGACTGACGATTTATTGCTTGTGACAGGTTCACTTTATTTTATTTCAGAAGTTCGTCGTTATTTTATCGAATAATAATTTTATCACGTAAATTTATCGTATTTAGTTAGAAAATAGGAGGAATTGAGATGTCACTTATTTCTAACTGCCCAAATGAGTATTTATTAAACCAAATTAAAAAGTATCAATGTGATAATTTGACGGATAGAGAATTGCTAACGGTTATATTTAGTTTATTATTAACGAAGTCTACCGATATTGACCGGGCAATCACTTATTTTTCTTCGCGTTACCAATCACTTGGACAACTTAAAAAAGCGTGTTTAACTGATTATCATCTATTATTAGGTGAGAAAAATGAAGCGTCGGCGTTACAATTACAGGCCATAATTACACTTGGTGCACGGGTTAACAGCGAACCACATTTCATTTGTGGCCAAATTTGCTCAAGTCATGACGCCGGGGAAAGAATGGTCGCGGAGTTGAGCGGATTGAATCAAGAATATTTAATTGGGTTATTTTTGGATACTAAGAATCAGATTGTGAAGCAAGAAACGCTATTTATTGGAACCTTAAATTCTGCGACAGTTCATCCAAGGGATGTTTTTGCGGTTGCATTGAAGTATGGTGCGGCTAAGATAATATTAGTTCATAATCATCCAAGTGGAGACGTTACGCCTTCCAAAAATGATATTATATTTTCTAAACGAGTTGAAAAGTGTGGAATCCTTATGGGTATCGAATTATTGGACCATATTATTTCAGGTAATACCAACTATCTTAGTATGAAAGAAGAGAGCGTCCTTTGAATATCAAGGGCGCTCTCTTGTTCTATGAAAATAGATATGATAGACTTAATAACGTTATGGGTTCAGGTTTAAATCACTTATAACTAATTTAAGATAATCTTAATAAAATTTAGCAAATATTGAATGAAATCTCACTTTTGATTATGATATAATATGAAGACTACGAATAAAAGCGCCTAGAAGGCTGACGATGAAGGGAAGAAAGACTGTGTTTGGATTTGGAACAAAGAATATTGGAATTGATTTAGGAACAGCTAATACAATCGTGTATGTTGAAGGAAAAGGTATCGTTTTACGTGAACCTTCAGTCGTCGCTAAAAATGTTAAAACGGATGAAATTGTTTCTGTTGGAGAAGATGCTCGTGCAATGATCGGCCGTACACCAAGTAGCATTGTGGCCATTCGCCCAATGAAAGACGGCGTAATTGCTGATTATGACACAACAGTTGCTATGATGAAATATTACATTCAAAAAGCTTTAGGTAAATCTGCAGGTAAACCTTACGTGATGGTTTGTGTACCAAGTGGTGTTACAGAAGTTGAGAAGCGTGCTGTTATCGATGCAACTCGTGTTGCTGGTGCGCGTGACGCCTACGTTATCGAAGAACCTTTTGCTGCAGCGGTTGGTGCTGGATTACCAGTTATGGATCCAACGGGTAGCATGGTTGTTGATATCGGTGGTGGTACAACTGACGTTGCTACTATTTCTTTGGGCGGTATTGTTTCAAGTCGCTCTATTAGAATGGCCGGCGACAAATTAGACGATTCAATTGTGTCATATATTCGTCAAAACTTTAACTTATTGATTGGTGAAAGAACTGCTGAACAATTAAAAATGGATATTGCATCTGCCTCAGTTGAGGAAGCTGCTTCAATTGCCGATGCAACTGTTAGAGGGCGTGATTTAATCACGGGTCTTCCTAAGACGGTTACGATTAAAGCAACTGATATCGCAGTTGCCATTCAAGAATCTATTACTGAAATTATTACAGCTATCAAAGAAACTTTGGAAGAAACTTCTCCAGAAATTGCTGCCGATGTAATTGATCATGGTATCGTCTTAACCGGTGGTGGCGCATTATTGAAGAATTTATCAGAAGTTATTTCAGAAGTAACAAAAGTTCCAGTCTTTATCGCAAATGATCCGCTTGACTGTGTTGCAATTGGTACAGGTGAATCATTGAAGAGTATTGACGTAATGAAGAAAAGATAGTTTTAAAAATCACATAAGCTAGAAAATAAAGAGGTTGGAGGTTATTCATCCAACCTCTTAATTTTTTAGTTAATCATAAGGTAAGTGGAGGATAGCGAACATGCAAAAATTTTTTTCAAATAGAAGACTAATAATCATTTTAATTGCCATTATTGTGAGCTTTAGTTTAATTTCATTTTCAGTTTCCGTTAGAAATAAAAAATCAACACCGCCGCTAATTCAAGAATTTGGCAATGATGTTGTTGGTCTATTTGATAGAGCAGTTAGTTATCCTGCAAATGGCTTAAAAAGTTCAGTTGTTGGCATATCTGATCTTTTAAATACATACCAAGAAAATCAGAAATTAAAAAAGCAAGTTGATAAATTAGCACAGGTTCAAGTTGAATCGGATACTGTCAAAAATGAAAATAAACAATTAAAAAAAGAATTGAAGTTAAACAGTACATTGACTGATTATACGTCGATAAATGCTTCAGTCTTAACGCGGCTACCTTCGGGTTGGTTAAACCAACTTGTTATTAGCAAGGGTAGTGCATCAGGTGTTAAAAAGAATGCACCAGTAATGGCTGGCTCTGGATTGATTGGTCGAGTGATTGAGGTTAATAAAACCAATAGTAAGGTTGAATTAATATCAACTACAAATGATTCTGCTAATCGATTTGCCGTGCAGGTAACTAATTCTGATGGTGACATTGTTAACGGATTAATCACTGGTTATGATAAGACAGATAATTTATTAATTATGGGTCAAATTACTTCCAAAAAATCCTTGAAAAAGGGTGATGCAGTTGTGACCTCTGGTCTTGGTGGTACAACACCGAAAGGCTTAAATATTGGAGATGTATCTAAGATTGAAAAGGGTGATTACGGCCTTGCATCTAAAATATATATTAAACCTGCGGCAGATCTGAGCGATTTGACAGTAGTCACAATTGCTCAGACTCTAAATTAGAAGGTGAAAATAAATGAAAAATAAAAATAAGCGGTACCTTTTTCCGGCGGGAATGATTATTTCCTTCTTTTTGGATGGTACAATACAATTTATTTTTACACCACAATTACAATCGCAAACAACCATTATGGTTAGCCATCTGTTATTGCTATGGTTAATAATGGGTATCTTTTATTCAGATAATAAACACCTTGAACTATGGGCATTTGGGATTGGATTAGCCTTTGATAGTTACTACACTGGCATTCTAGGTGTCTATATGATTCTATTACCGCTAATTGTTTACTTGACTAAAATTGCCTATCAATATTTTGAACCGTCATTTTTCGTTTTATTACTTATTTATTTTATTGATTTAACGGTTTTAGAGGTCTCATACTATGCGATTAATGAGATGATAGGATTTGCTAATGAATCTGTAACGACGTTTATTAGTACATCATTTGGACCAACGTTAGCATTTAATTTAGTGTTATTCGTGATTTTGTACTATCCAATATCAAAATTAATGGAATCAGTGAATCGATATAATTAAGACTTAGGGGTGAATGTAAATGCAGAGTGTTATTTTAAAAGGATATAAGGATGGTTACGAAATTATCCTTAAGCAGGACTTTGGTCTCGATAAGATTTTAGTTGAGCTTAGAGAATTATTTGATAATTTGAGTGCTGAAAAGAAAAATGCCGACGATACAGTAATTTCGTTTGACATTAAAACAGAAAATCGATTATTTACGGCAGAAGAAAAGCAAAAAATCGAGAAAATTATTTCTGAGTACCATAATTTTAAAGTGCATAAAATTGAATCAGAAGTAATGACCATAGAAGACGCTAATATTTTAAAAGAAAATGACAATGTGCATCTTTCCTATCGAACAATTAGAAGTGGTCAAATAGTTGATTTAAAAGGTGACGTTTTATTTCTAGGTAAACTACACCAGGGTGGGCAGTTACGGGCTACCGGTAATATTTTTGTTATGGGCGAGGTCCAAGGCGTCATCCATGCGGGATTTGAAAACGATACAGACAGTATTATTGTTGGTAATGTATCGGCGGCCTCGCAAGTTCGAATTGGTGAATTAGTTGATATTATTGATGATGAGAAAGTCACGAATAGTCAAGATACTGTTATTTATGTTAATGATTTACATATCATTGATTATGGTAACCGAGACGAATTGAAATCACTTCGACCAAAATTATTTAATCAAGCAGGAGGATATTAGAGATGGGAAAAGCAATCGTTGTAACATCTGGTAAGGGTGGGGTTGGTAAAACAACTTCATCTGCAAATATTGGAACTGCATTAGCACTTCTTGAGAAAAAAGTTGTATTAATGGATTTGGATATTGGTTTACGAAATTTGGACGTTGTTTTAGGTCTTGATAATCGTATTTTATTTGATATCGTGGATGTGGCAGAAGGCCGTGCTCGTTTGCACCAAGCCTTAATTAAAGATAAACGATTTAATGAATACTTGTACTTGTTACCAGCTGCACAGAATACGGATAAATCTGCATTGGTTCCTGAACAAGTTAAGGCCATCGTTGATGAGTTAAAAGAAGAATTTGATTATGTAATTATTGATTGTCCTGCTGGTATTGAACAAGGATTTATGAATGCTATTGCAGGAGCAGATATGGCAATTATTGTAACAACACCTGAAATTTCGGCAGTACGTGATGCAGATCGTGTAGTTGGTTTGTTAGAACAAAATCCACTACTTCAACAACCTAAATTAATCATCAACCGTATTCGTCGTCAAATGATGGAAGATGGCCAATCAATGGACGTTGACGAAATCACACGTCATTTATCGATTGATTTATTAGGTATTATTGTTGATGATGATGCCGTAATTAGTACATCCAATCATGGGGAACCCATCGTTTTGGATTCAAAAAATCCAGCCGGTTTGGGTTACCGCAATATAGCACGTCGATTGCTTGGTGAAACAGTGCCACTTATGACAATTAAACAACCGCAAAAAGGGTTCTGGAAAAAAGTGGGATCATGGTTTAAAAAGGACTAAGCCTTGACATTGTTAAGACCTATGTGCTAAATTATTATCAATTAAGAAAAACGTTGAACAGAAGATTAAGTCTTGGATAAACTTTTAAAGAGAGTATCGGTTGCTGCAAAGATACAGTCTCCAAGTCTGAAACACATCTGCGAGTTGGGTTCCTCAACTAGTTTACTAGGGAATCCCGGGATAAGCCCGTTATAGCTGCAGTTTAATAAACTCGTTGAGATTGAATTCGTGAGAATTTGATAAAGCTTGAGGTGGAACCGCGACTTTTTGTTGCCCTCTATAGTCAATTTTTGACTATAGAGTTTTTTTATACCCATTTTTATTTATCTGCATAAGATATTTTTCGTGAGGAAAATATAAATTTGAGGTGGAACCACGGTTATCGTCCTCTTGAGTCAATTTGGCTTGAGAGGATTTTTTTATTTAATTTAAAAGGAGATCATTTAATGACTTACATATTAGAAATTTTGCCATCGTTACTAGATGGTGCTAAGTTAACATTAGAAATATTTTTTTGGACGATTATTGGTTCAATTCCACTCGGATTATTAGTTGGCCTAGGATTAATTTCAAAAATAAAACCAATTAAATATTTTTTGAATTTTTATGTTTGGTTAATGCGGGGCACACCATTACTGCTACAATTAATTTTTGTATTTTATGGACTTCCTACATTACAACAGTTCCATATTCATATCGTATTTGGTCGTTATGATGCTGCACTTTTTGCCTTTATTTTAAATTACGGTGCCTATTTTGCTGAAATATTCAGAGGAGGGTTACAATCCATCCCTAAGGGCCAATACGAGAGTGCAAAAGTACTACGTCTGTCATATTGGCAAACAATTCGAACAATTGTTATTCCACAAGTGTTTAAAATTGTGTTGCCATCAATTGGAAACGAAATTATTAATTTAGTTAAGGACTCAAGTTTGGTCTACGTTATTGGTTTGGGTGATTTATTACGCGCTGGAAATGTTGCAACGAGTCGAGATGTGACGCTTGTGCCACTGCTAATGGTTGGCGCAATTTATCTGCTATTGACCGCGATATTTACACTTATTTTAAAGAAAATTGAAAAACATTACAGTTACGACAAATAAGGGGTGATTCTATGCTAGAGTTAAAAAATCTGACAAAGTACTATGGTAAACGATTAATTTTGGATAATATTAATTTAACGGTTAATGACGGGGAAATTGTGAGTATCGTTGGTCCATCAGGTGGTGGAAAAACGACGTTATTACGTTGTATTAGCGGATTAGAGTCAATTAGTTCTGGTGAAATTTTAATTGATGCTTCGCCATTTGATCCTTATCGGAATACAACTAATGAGAGTGTTATAGGCGTCGTTTTTCAAGAGTTTCAATTATTTCCACACTTATCAGTATTGGAAAATATCACATTAGCGCCAAAAATGGTTTTGAAACATGGTAAGGCTAAAGCAGAAGAAGATGCACAAAAGTTGTTGGATCGGTTATCTTTAGGGAATAAAGGGCATCTTTATCCTTATCAATTATCCGGTGGGCAAAAACAACGAGTTGCTATCGCGCGTGCACTGGCAATGAATCCTAAAATATTGTGTTATGATGAACCAACCTCGGCGCTCGATCCAGCTTTACGTCAAGAAGTAGAAGATTTAATATTATCGTTAAAGAGGGATGGTATGACTCAAATAGTAGTTACGCATGATGTTCCATTTGCTGAGAATATTGCGGATAAGATGTTGAAAGTTAAACCACTTGAGGATTAGAGGATAAAAATGACTCAATTAATAAAGAAAATTGTACTTCTAATGTTATTATTAGTGTTTTTTACTGGATTGACTGGATGTAGCAATGATAAAATGAAGGATGCAAACCAATCGATGAATTTAACTGATGATTGGAAGGCGATTCAACAAAAAGGCACAGTTGTTATTGGAATTGATGATAGTTTTGTCCCAATGACGTTTAGACAAAAAGATGGTAAATTAGTAGGATATGACGTCGATTTAGCGAAGAAAGTTTTTGAGAAATATGGAATTAAAGTTGATTTCCAAACCATTGACTGGTCCATGAAAGAAACCGAATTGAAGAATGGGACGATTGATTTAATTTGGAATGGCTACACAAAGACAACCGCACGCGCTAAAACTGTTGCATTTAGTCGAACATATTTAACGAATAAACAAGTAGTCGTTACAAAGAAATCGAGCGAAATTAATTCATTTTCTGAAATGAAAAATAAAATATTAGGTGTTCAGAGCGGATCTGCCGGATTTGATAGTTTGAATTTGTATCCTAATATTTTAAAAAATAAGATTCAAGATGAAGAACCGATACAATATGATTCATTCGATAATGCGTTCATCGATTTAAATGCCGATCGAATTCAAGGTTTGTTAATTGATGATGTTTATGCAAATTATTTCATTGAACATCAGACAAACTCAAATTCATATCGTGTAATTGATGGTAAGTTTAAGACTGAAGATTTCGCCGTGGGTTTAAGAAAATCTGATGTTACAATGAAGTTGAAGATTAATAAAGCAATAACTGAATTACAAAACGAAGGTTATCTTAAAAAGCTGAATCATAAATGGTTCGGTGAGGATACAACTGTTCGGAATAATTAAACCCGGAGGAACCAAATGACATACGTAAACATTGGTGTGCTACTTATTTTTGTATTAAACTTGCTAGCAGCAATTATGACTGTATTTAGAGAAAGACGGGATATTGCTGCAACATGGGCATGGCTTCTCGTTTTGATTGGTGTACCCATATTTGGATTTTTAATTTATCTTTTTTTTGGTAAGAAGATTTCTAGGGAAAAGATTTTTGATATTAAAACGCAAGATCGTATGGGCGTCGATCAATTAGTTAGTCAACAAAAAAAAGAATGGGCCAGAGGCGAGTTAACAACAAGTGGCGAGTTTACCGATGATGTAAATGAAATCATGCACATGTTTCTAGAGATAGAAAAATCGATTTTGACAAAAAAGAACGACGTGCAAATATTTACTGACGGACATGACAAATTTAAGTCCTTATTTGATGATATCCGAAAGGCCAAACATCATATTCATGTTGAATACTATACGTTTGAGGACGGACGAGTAGGCAACGAATTACTAACATTACTCGAAACTAAAGTTAGTGAAGGACTTGAAGTTAGAATTATTTACGATGCCCTAGGATCGAAAGGGACAACTAGAAAATTTTTTAGACGGTTCGAAAAATTGGGTGGTAAGGCGGAAGCGTTCTTTGGATCGCATTTTTCATTCTCAGATCTTCGATTAAACTTTAGAGACCATAGAAAAATCGTCGTTATTGATGGCGAAATTGGGTACATTGGTGGATTTAACGTAGGGGATCAATACTTAGGCGAGAGTGAAAAATTTGGTCACTGGCGAGATACACATATTCGTATCTTTGGAAACTCAGTTGGTTCACTACAAAGTCGATTTATTATGGATTGGAATGCAACTGCAGGAAATAATCAGATTAACTATCAGTCGGATTATTTCCCTCAGACGGAATCTAAGGGTAACGTCAATATGCAAATTGTATCGAGTGGTCCTGATTCAGAAATTGAACAAATAAAAAAGGGTTATATCAAATTAATTAATTCCGCAAAAAAATATATTTATATACAAACGCCATATCTTATTCCCGATGATTCCGTGATGGAAGCCTTAGACATCGCCGTATCGTCAGGTGTGCAAGTGAGAATTATGATTCCGTCAATGCCAGATCATGCTTTTGTTTATCGCGCCACGCAATATTATGCGAAAGACTTAACTAATATTGGAGCAGAACTTTACCAATATAATGATGGGTTCTTACACGCTAAAACGGTTGTGATAGACGATATGGTTGCATCCGTTGGATCCGCTAATTTTGATTTTAGAAGCTTTAAGTTAAATTTTGAAGCAAATGCATTTATCTATGACGCGGCAGTTGCGGTATCACTCAAAAATATTTTTGAAACGGATATGAAACAAAGTAATTTATTAACGAAAAAGTATTTCCATGATCAATCTCATTGGTTAAAGTTTAAACAACAATTTTCAAGACTTCTTTCACCTATACTATAGCAATTGAAAACGCTTGACGTTTCTTTGGTTGTATGCGATATTAGTCGGTGGAGACCAACACAAAGGGGAGCCGATATCTGGCTGAGAGTGAAGAAATTCAGACCCTTGGAACCTGTTTGTTAATGCAAACGTAGGAATTGTGTGTAGAAGATTAACACCTTCTTTGTGCTTGGTTTACTAAGTCAAAGGAGGTTTTTTTGTTGGAAAGAAAAAAATTATTAATTCTGTTAGAAGGGGTCGTTATGGCCGCTTTAGCAATGGCTCTATCATTTGTACCTAACCCACCGAACGTGGATATTGCATTGGGTATTTTGCCCATTGTCGTGTATAGCTTAAGACGTGGGTTGAAAATGGGGTTAATTATTGGATTGCTTTATGGTATCTTACCGATACTAATTGGAACGGCTTATGTTTTAACGCCGGTCCAAGCTATTCTAGAATATCCCGTTGCTAATGTTGTATTGGGCTTTTCTGGCCTGTTCTCTGGGCATTTTTTGAATCAGTTACGTTCTAAAAATACGAATGGTGCTATCCAATCATTGACGTTGGCGATTTTACTGGCCGTCTTCTTGAAATATCTTGCTCATTTCATGGCTGGTATCATATTTTGGTCGAAGTATGTTCAGTGGGGTCTTTCACCAGTCGTTTATTCCGCCGTCATTAATGGTGGTAGTATGCTTATCAATATGATTATTGCTACACTAATACTGAATATTATGCTTAAAAAAAATCCGGGAATTTTTCTCGCTGAATAAAATATATAAATTAAGACGGCTGATTCTAGCCGTTTTTTTGTATAAAAAAAGAGCCACACCCAGTTAGGATATGACTCTTTAAATTAAGCGATTGACATAACTGCGGTTAAAACAACGCCACCGATTGTTACGAGAATCATTAACCAAACAACAACCATTGTAATCTTTTGGAATGTAGATTTCTGTTTTTTCATATTTTATCCAACCTCTCAAATCTAATAGTGTAACTATAACTTTTTTAATAACGATATGTCAACTTAAAAGTAGTCATTTTTCTTTAAATAATAGGCAGTTAATAAACAGATAATTAAGGTTAACAATTGTAGCCACCAGAATGAAAAGGGCATATTTACCCCGGGAAGTGGAACGTTCATACCATACATTCCACCAATAATAGTTGGAATGGTTAAAATAATAGTCATGGATGTTAAAACCTTCATAATAATATTTAGATTATTTGAGATGACCGATGAAACCATCTCTCCATAATTATCTAAAATTTTAGTTTGAATCATTGTCATGGTCTCTGCTTGTTGATTTTCAATTAATACATCCGTCAATAAGTCATCAATCTTTTTTTGCTTAAAATGTTCATTGGAATCAGCCATGGATTGTAGAACTGGATTATTTTTTTTCAGTGCGGCATCAAAATAGACCAGACTTTTTTGCATGGACATCATTTGGTAGTACTGCTCATTTTTGGTCGCCTTGGCAAGAGATTTTTCTAAATTTTCAGTTTCTTGAATGATTGTATTAAGGGCAAATACAAAATTTTGTGATAAATACCAAAGTAATTTTAATGTAAATTGATCGGGTGTAGTTGTTTTAATTTTATGAACTGGGCTATCTGAGATAAAGTCATTGATAAAGTCAGGAGTACTATTTGACACAGTAATAATCGCATCTCCTGCCAGAATGATTGAGAAGGGGAAAGTTTGGTATTCAAGGTAGCCCAATGAATTTCTAATTCGATGAGGGTATTGCATTAATACTAAATCAGGGACAGCGTTTTGAGATAGGCCTTCCGTTCGAGAGTTTTCTTGATCATCTAATACGGCAGTTATGTAATCCCTGGGGATAGCATATTTACCGACAAGTTCATCAACTTCATCTACAGAGGGTGCCGTGACGTTAATCCAACATAAATCACCATATTCAGTTATTTTTTCAATTTTTCCGGTTTCAGTTGACGCGTAATATTCTATCAAATTTTAAAACTCCTTTATTCATATATCATGATACCCAGTATACCAAATTTTTTAAGCTTTCGTTAATTCAGACATCTAGTTGTTAAGATTAACTCAAATACGCTATAATGATAAACATAACTGTAAGCAAAATTGAAATTTGTTGTAGAAACATCTATAATATAAGACATTGATTTTATGAAAATGAGGGATGAAAATTATGTGTGGATTTGCAGGCGTATTGAGTAACAGACAAAAAAATACAGACAATGATTACGATAAAATTGTTCATAATATGACGAAGATGCTCGTTCATCGTGGACCTGATGATTCAGGATATTTTAATGATGATGATATCACAATGGGTTTTAGAAGATTAAGTATAATTGATTTGGAAGGTGGGCACCAACCCCTTTCATATGAAAATGAACGTTATTGGTTAACGTTTAATGGTGAAATTTATAATTACATCGAACTACGTGAATCGTTAATTGCCGATGGTTACGAATTTAAAACAGATTCTGATTCAGAAGTAATTCTTGGTATGTATGCTAAATATGGCGCAGAAGCGGTTAAACAATTCCGAGGTATGTTCGGATTTGTTATTTGGGATACACAAGAAAAGACACTTTTTGCCGCACGTGATCAATTTGGAATCAAGCCTTTCTATTACGCTACAGCTGATGATCAATTCTATTATGGGTCTGAAAGTAAGGCAATCTATAAGGTTTTGAAGAATAAAACGTTTGATAAGGACGCGCTTCAAGATTATATGACATTCCAATTTGTGCCGGAACCAGAGACGTTAACTAAAGAAATTAATATGTTACAACCTGGACATTATTTAACTAAAAAAATGGGTGAAGAACCTGTTATCACACAATATTTTTCTGCTGAATTTCATCCAGTGGTTCGTCCTGAAGAAACGTACATTAAACGCATTAAGGATGTCTTAATTGACTCCGTTGAAAAACATATGCGTGCTGATGTTCCCGTGGGTTCATTCTTGTCAGGTGGGATTGATTCATCTATTATTGTGGCCATTGCCAGAGAATTGAATCCAAAATTGGAAACAATTTCGGTTGGATTTGAACGTGAAGGTTACAGCGAGCTAGACGTCGCTCAAGAAACTGCAGAAAAACTGAATGTTGCTAACTTTAGTTCCGTTATTACGGCTGAGGCATTCATGAAGGCATTCCCACATTTTATCTGGAATATGGACGATCCCTTGGCTGATCCGGCTGCTGTGCCTCAATATTTCCTTGCCAAAGAAGCTAGAACGCGAGTTAAAGTTGCTTTGACAGGAGAAGGCGCTGATGAATTATTTGGCGGGTATACAATTTATCATGAACCCGAATCATTAAAGGGATTCAAATATACGAAACCTATTAATGGCGCATTAAATAAGATTGCCCAGATGATGCCAAAAGGTATGCGTGGTCAAAGTTTCCTTCTTAGAGGAACAACACCAATGGAAGACCGCTATGTTGGTAATGCCTTTATCTTTAACGAAAAAGAGAAGCAAGCGTTCTTTAAAGATTATAATAAGGAACATCCATTCCAAAGTATTACGGGTCAATATTATGATGCATCAAAAGATTACAACAAAATTGATCAAATGCAGTTTATTGATATGCATACATGGCTAAATGGTGATTTATTGCATAATGCCGATCGAACAACAATGGCACATAGTATTGAATTAAGAACACCATTCTTGGATAAAGAAGTTTTTGCGGTTGCTTCTGAAGTACCTGCTAATCTAAGAATTGCGCATGGAACAACTAAATACATCTTACGTAAAGCAGCTGAAGGTATTGTTCCTGATCATGTTTTAAATCGTAAAAAATTAGGTTTTCCTGTGCCAATTCGTTTCTGGTTGAAAGATGAAATGTATGATTGGGCTAAACAAATCATTAATGATTCTCAAACCGAAGAATTCTTTAATAAGCAATATTTCTTAGATTTGTTAGATGAACATCGTGATGGTATTCGTGATAACTCTAGAAAAATATGGACGGTTCTTACATTTATGGTATGGCATCGCATTTATGTTGAAAGTGATATGCTAGTAGATAGTGAGACAGTGACAGCAAGAGCGAAATAATAAATAGTGGGAGTTCAAAATAATGACAATTATGGTCCAGAAATTTGGTGGCACCTCAGTTCAAGACGATGAGTCAAGACGAGCAGCCTTGAAACATGTAAAGTACTCAGTTGATAAGGGGTATCAGGTTGTTGTCGTTGTATCTGCGATTGGCCGACAAGGGGCTCCTTATGCAACTGATTCATTATTAGGACTTGTCGATGGGGAACAGTCATTACTTTCGAATAGGGAGTTGGATATGATTGTTTCAGTTGGCGAAACTATTTCTGCCGCAGTTTTTTCTGAATTGTTGAACAAAGAAGGAATTAATGCTGCCGCTCTAACTGGTCAAGATGCCGGTGTTGAAACGAATGATGAATTTCAAAATGCTAAAGTCGTTAATATTAATACCGACTTAATTTATGAAGCATTCAATACAGCCGACGTTTTAGTGGTAACGGGTTTTCAAGGTGCAACTAGTCAAGGCCAAACGACGACTATTGGACGTGGTGGGAGCGATACAACTGCGGCATTACTTGGCGCGGCGCTGGATGCTGAACGTGTTGATATTTTTACCGATGTTTCGGGAATGATGACTGCTGATCCGAGATTAGTAACAAAAGCCAAATTTCTCGAGACAGTTAGCTATGAAGAAGTTGCAAATATGGCCCATGAGGGTGCGAAAGTTATCCATCCGCGTGCCGTAGAGATCGCCCAACAAGCGCATGTACCCGTTCGAATTCGGTCAACTTGGCAAGGACCCGAAGAGCTGGGCACCCTTGTAACGGATCGTAATTTAGGTGTGAAACATTATCGTAGCGTAACCGGTATTGCACACGTGACGGGTCTCACTCAATTCACAATTAAAACGAATAATCATACAGCTAAGGATGTTTTTAATTTGATGGCGGATAGTCAATTGAGCGTTGATTTTATTAACATTTCACCCGGTAAAGTTATTTTTAATTTACTCAGTGATGATGTGGATAAGGCAAAACGACTCTTATCGGAAGCAAAAATTGATGTCTCAATTCTTGCAAATTGTGCTAAAGTTTCAATTGTAGGTGCAGGTATGACAGGTACACCAGGCGTAACATCAAAAATTGTGACGGCATTGGCTGAAAATGATATTAATATTCTACAAACGACTGATAGTTATACAACAATTTGGATTTTAGTTCAGCAAGATGATTTGAAAACCGCCGTTAATGCACTGCATGAGGTCTTTTTAAACAATATCTAAAGGGAGTAGTTTATGAAACTCTTTACATTTTTCGGAACTTGGGTTGGGTCAATAATTTTGGTAGTTGGATTTGTTTTGATTTTAACGTTATTAAAACGAATTTTACGTAAACATTGGCCAAAGTGGCTACAAGTTGTTGATTTTCTACCGCCATTACTACTCTTGTTAACGCATATTTTATCGTTGCATGGCTTTGGATTAACCGTTGCGCCATTTTTAATATTGGCATGGTGCTTAATTGGAATTGCCAGTGCGCTTATGTACGCTTATCGAGATGGCGAATTAATTTACGCAAAGTTTTTCAAGACAATTTGGAAAATAACTGATATTTATATGATTATTTGGTATTTAATTATTTTAATTTTGTTATTATTTTAATTAAACGCTCCTATATTCGAGTAATTACTTACGCAAAAATCACTTGACCCGAAAGGGTTAAGTGATTTTTTGTATTTAACGATATAAAAATATAAGATTGTGAAATTGAGTGGTGGAATGTGGGGCATTGTGGTAAAATTTAAATAGTTACTACGAAAGGGGGCGTACACTAATGTTTATGGGTGAATTTAAACATACTTTAGATACCAAGGGTAGATTGATTATTCCGGCTAAATTTCGTGAAGAATTAGGCGATAAATTTGTTATTACTCGTGGTATGGATGGATGTTTATTCGGCTACACGCAAACAGAGTGGGCGCTTCTAGAAGATAATTTAAAAACGCTTCCATTGACGAAAAAAGATTCTCGTGCTTTTGTCAGATTCTTATATTCAGCAGCTACAGAATGCGAATTTGATAAACAAGGGCGTATTAATATTCCAGCTTCTTTAAGGGAACATGCTGACTTAGAAAAAAAGTGTGTCCTAGTCGGCGTTTCGAATCGTTTTGAGGTCTGGAGTGAGGATCGTTGGAATAGTTTTACGGAAAGTGCATCAGAGAATTTTGACGAAATTGCAGAAAATATGGTTGATTTTGGATTTTAAATAAAACGTATGAAGGGAGACAAAACCATGACAACATTTGAGCATGAAACAGTATTATTAAATGAGGCAGTGGACGGGTTAGCAATTAAACCGGATGGTGTATATGTTGACTGTACCTTGGGTGGTGGCGGCCATAGTGCCTTAATCCTGTCTCAATTAAGTGCGGAAGGGCATCTATATGCCTTTGATCAAGATCAAACCGCAATTACGTATAATGAAGAACATTTAAAAGAATACATAGAAAACGGACAAGTTACATTTATTAAACGTAACTTTAAAGATTTAAAAGTTGCCCTACTAGAACTTGGCGTAACAACAGTAGATGGCGTACTTTATGATTTAGGGGTATCATCCCCACAATTTGATGTCGCGGAACGGGGATTTAGTTATCAACATGATGCGCCTTTAGATATGCGAATGGATTTAAGTGCAGAATTAACGGCTAAAGAAATTGTAAATCAATGGACATATCAAGAATTGATTAGAATATTTTTCAGATATGGTGAAGAAAAATTTGCGAAATCTATTGCTCGTCAAATTGAAAATGCTAGAGAAACGGAAGAAATCGTGACAACCAGTCAATTGGTTGAACTCATTAAAATGGGTATCCCGGCACGTGCACGACGTACAGGTGGACATCCCGCAAAGAAAGTATTTCAGGCAATCCGTATTGCGGTTAATGATGAATTAGGCGTTTTGGAAGATTCATTAGAGCAAGCGATTGAGTTAATTGATGTTACGGGACAAGTTAGTGTAATTACATTCCAGTCGTTAGAAGATAGATTAGTTAAAACAATGTTTAAAGAACGAACAAGTCTTCCAGAATTGCCACCAGGGTTGCCAGTTATACCAGATGATATCCAACCAAATTATGCGCTAGTCAATAAAAAACCAATTTTGCCGTCAGAGCAAGAATTGGAGAATAATAGACGCGCGCATTCAGCAAAATTAAGAATTATAAAACGATTGAAAAAATAACGTACAATAATAAAGGGGTTACATACTATGGCACAAAATAGCACAGCAAGACAAATGCCAGCAGTACCAACAAGAGAATACAAAGGAAGTCCAAGACAACAAACAGTACATAAAACACAAGCTGACGCGCAACGGGTTGCATTTTCTAACATGGAAAAATCATTCTTTTGTTTTATTGGTGCTGTTTCTTTAGTGTTGATGATCATGCTGGTCTCATCACAAGTTGAATTATCTAATAGCAGCCAGTTTCTACAAAATATCAATAGTGAAATAACGGCTATTCAAACTAAAAGCTCTGATTTAACGCAAGAAGTGAACGAACTTGCAAGTAATGATCGATTAAACGGTATCGCAAAAAAGAATGGTCTTGACTTGAGCGAGAGTAGAATAAGGAATGTAACGAAATGAATAATCAAAAACAACGAATGATAAATGACATGAAAAAGAAACGTAGAAACAGGCAAAGGTTTGGTGTGCTACTAATCCTGACTGTTTTAGCGATTCTTTTAATGTTTATCATTCGTTTTTCTTATATTGTCATAGGTGGGAAAGTTTCAGATGTTAATTTGAGTAGTCAAACGCAGTCACTGTACGAAAATAGTCGTATTGATAAGGCGAGTCGCGGGACAATTTATGATGACTCAAATCAGCCGATTGCAGAAGATACAACCAATTATTCAGTGTACGCTGTTTTATCAAAAACATATGTCGGCGCTAACCATAAGCCTTTGTATGTAACCGATAAACGTAAGGCAGCTAAGGTTATTGGTGATGCAATTGGCATGAAAGAAAATAAAGTTTATGATACTCTGAATGCAAAAAAAGGTACTTTCCAGGTAGAGTTTGGGAACTCTGGAAAAAACTTGTCATTAGAAACTAAAAATAAAATTAATTCTGCCGGATTAAGTGGTATTTATTTCACAAAAACGCAGGCAAGGTTGTATCCAAACGGTGTCTTTGCATCTCATTTAATTGGTGTGACAAAAACGACAGAAAAAACAGGTGACTCAAAATTATCGGGTGTAATGGGTCTTGAATTAGCATTTAACAAGCAACTGAGTGGGACAGATGGATTAAAAGAGGTTCAAAAGGATAGCTATGGTTATCAATTACCTAACTCGAAAACAAAAACGAAAACTGTAGAAAATGGTAGCAACATTTACACAACGATTGATACGAAATTACAGACGTATCTTGAAACCACTTTGACACAGGTTCAAAAAAAATATAATCCAAAATCCATGAATGTTGTCGTTATGAATGCAAAAAATGGGAAAATTTTAGCGGGTAGCCAACGTCCAACATTTAATGCGGATACTAAAAGTGGTATTTCTAAAATGTGGCGTAATACCTTAATTGAAGACAGTTATGAACCCGGATCTACTATGAAGGTCTTTACGATGGCCGCTGCCATTGAAAATGGTGCATACAACGAAAATGCAACATATAAATCAGGGGTTTTAAAAGTGGGAACTAAAATGGTACCCGATTGGAATACTTCTGGTTGGGGGTTAATTACTTATCGTGAAGGTTTCGCTCGTTCAAGTAACGTTGGTATGGCTAAGTTAGAACAAATAATGGGACCTAACGCATGGCTTGAGTATATCAAGAAATTTGGATTCCTTAAAAGTACAAATTTAGGTTTGGCAAGTGAGGCAAACGGAAGTATTGAATTCCAATACCCAATTGAACAAGCGGATACCGCTTTTGGACAAGGAATTAATGTGACAACTATGCAAATGATGCAAGGTTTTACGGCGTTTGCTAACAATGGTAAAATGATAAAACCGACGCTTGTTGATAAGATTGTAGATCCTAATACGGGTAAAACGACCTACCAGGCAAAAACAACGAGCATGGGACAAGTCATTAAAAAATCGACTTCTCAAGAAGTCCTTAGTATGATGCAAGATGTTATTTATAAAGATTATGGAACTGGGAATGCATTTAAAATTGATGGCTATAAATTAGCTGCTAAAACAGGGACAGCTCAGATTGCTAATTCAGATGGAACGGGTTATCTGACAGGGGATGCGAACTATGTCTTTTCAGTTGTTGGAATGGCCCCAGCGAAGGATCCTAAATATGTCATTTATGTCACAATGAAACAACCACAAAATATGCAAGGTACGACCGGTAACGATATTCTAGCGCAAGTCTTTAATCCTTTGATGAAGAGGACTTTAGAAGAAGATAGCTCAACGGCCCTTTCATCGTCTAAAACTAATGTAATGGTTGCGGACGTTAAAGGTAGCAAAACTTCTTCGGCTAAATCAACATTGAATGAGCAGAATTTAGATGTCGCAGTTATTGGAAATGGAAGAACTATAGCAAACCAGTACCCGGCAGCGGGAGCTACTGTATTGTCTGGTCGTAAGGTCCTGTTAGTAACTGATGGCGAAATGGTGATGCCTGATTTAACGGGATGGTCGAAGAGTGATGCCGTTAATGCCGCCGAAATAATGAAATTAAACATAACAACGACGGGTAGTGGTTACGTTTCAGAGCAAAGTATTAAAGCAAATACGGTTGTAAAGAAATCAACAACAGTTAAATTAACGTTAAAATAAAAAGGTGAATGTAGACTATGAGAGTAGACAAATTAATTCAAAGTTTAAAATTTAAAAAAGTATCTATGGCAATTGATTCAGAATTAGATATTAAATTACTGACGCAAGATACAAGAGAAGTTGTTGAAAATAGTATATTTGTTGCTGTTGAGGGTTATACGGTGGACGGCCACGATTTTGTTACTCAAGCAGTTGAAAAAGGGGCAAAAATTATTATAGCCCGCAAACCAATATCCGTATCAGTTCCTGTCGTATATGTGCAGGATACTAATCGTGCAATGGCAATTCTTGCCGATGTCTTTTATGGCGTTCCCAGTCAAAAAATGCGAATGATTGGCGTTACAGGTACTAATGGTAAAACAACTGTGACACATTTAATTGAACAAATTTATCGTGATTTGAATCAAAAAACGGGCTTAATAGGGACGATGTACCGAAAAATAAATGATACGGTTTATCCTTCAAATAATACAACGCCTGACGTTATTACATTACAACGGACTTTAGCACAAATGAAACAAGAAAAAGTTGACACCGTTGCAATGGAAGTTTCTTCACACGCATTAGTTTTAGGGCGTGTTTGGGGGATTGATTTTGATATTGCAGTCTTCACGAACTTAACGCAAGACCATTTAGATTTTCATAAAACAATGGACAATTATGCGCATGCGAAAAGTATGTTATTTGCGCAACTTGGTAATCACTACACGGAGTCTGGTGACGCAAAGGTAGCTGTCTTGAATTTTGATGACCCGGTTGCCAGAACGTTTACACAATTTACTTCCGCTCAGGTATTATCATATGGTATTGAAAATGACGAAGCCATGATTCAAGCTAAAAATATTGAAATAAAAAGTCATGGAACTGAATTTGATTTAATTATTTTTGGGAAAACAACGCATATAACAATGCAACTCATTGGATTATTCAATGTATACAATATGTTGGCGGCATTTAGTGCTGCGTATGCTGCTGGACTAGATGAAAAACAGATAATAAAATCACTTGAAAAAGTGACCGGAGTTAAAGGACGCTTCCAATTAGTGCCTTCTAAGACTGGTGTCAGCGTCATTGTTGACTATGCACATACGCCAGATGGATTGCTTAACGTTTTAGAAACGATTCAAGACTTTGCTCAGAAAAATGTGTATTGCATTGTGGGTTGTGGAGGAGATCGTGATAAAAGTAAACGACCTAAAATGGCTAAAATAGCTTCAGATTATAGTGATTATCCAGTATTTACGATGGATAATCCTAGAACTGAAGATCCTAATCAAATTATGGCAGATATGTTAACTGGTATTCCAGAAAACAGAGCAACAGTTATAATGGATAGACATGATGCGATTGCTGAAACAATCGGTAAGGCACAGCCTGGTGATATTGTTTTGATTGCAGGTAAAGGGCACGAAGATTATCAAATCCTTGGTCGAGAAAAAGTTCATTTTGATGATGTAGAAGAAGCAACAGTAGCGTTAAATAAAAAATAAGAATTAAGCGAGGATGAGACAATGACTAAGCCGGAAATGATTATACCGTTGGTGAGCGGATTTGCACTAACATTTATGTTTATGCCACTATTTATTGGTTATTTTAGAATGCGAAAACAAGGTCAAATGATTAGAGAAGAAGGACCAAAATGGCATGAAAAAAAATCAGGCACACCAACAATGGGCGGATTTGTCTTTAACATTGCAATTATTATCACAGCAATTTGGACGTCAATCTGGGCGAAAACTATGACGCCAGCAATGTTGATTCTAATTTTTATCCTGTTCTTATATGCTGTACTAGGTTTTTGGGATGATAGTATCAAATTATTTAAACGACAAAATGAAGGCCTGAAGGCTTGGCAAAAATTGTTAGGACAGATAGTAGGGGGATTAATCCTTACCGGAGTCTATATGCATGAACAATTACCACTTTCCATTAATATTTTAGGGTTCGGTGAAGTCTCAATAGGCATCCTTTATGCGGTCTTTATTATTATTTGGCTCGTTGGGTTCTCTAACGCAGTTAATTTAACTGATGGAATTGATGGTTTAGTTGCTGGACAAGCTATTATTGCTTTTGTCGCATATGCCGTCGTTGCACACGTACAACACCAAGACGACGTACTTATTTTCTGTTTATCAGTCATAGGTGCTCTTATCGCGTTTATCTGGTTTAATCATAAACCCGCTAAAGTTTTTATGGGGGATATGGGTTCTTTAGCCTTGGGCGGTGCATTAGCAACCGTCTCAATCTTATTGCACCAAGAGTTATCACTTATTTTTATTGGTATCATATTCGTTTGCGAAACGGCAAGTGTTATTTTGCAAGTCGCTTCGTTTAAATTGACGGGTAAACGTATCTTTAAAATGAGCCCAATTCATCATCATTTTGAAATGAGCGGTTGGAATGAATGGAAAATTGATATTGTCTTTTGGACAATTGGATTAATTTTTGCAATATTGACATTGTTAGTTATTTTATAAAGGGAGATCTTATTGGAATGAAGAATATTACGAATTATCAAAATAAAAAGGTTCTAGTAGTTGGCTTAGCGAAGAGTGGCATGAACGCGGCTAAGCTTTTAAAAGAGTTAGGCGCATCTGTAACAGTAAATGACCGAAAAAACATTGATGATAATCCAGACGCCAAAGAATTGTTGGACGAAGGTATTCAAGTGATTACGGGCGGGCATCCACTCTCTTTACTAGATGAAGGTTTTGAGTTAATCGTAAAAAATCCTGGAATTCCATATACGAATCCAATTATCGCAAAGGCAATGGAAAAAGGTCTACCAATTATTACAGAACCAGAATTGGCTTATGAAATATCTGAGGCACCAATGATTGGTGTTACAGGAACTAACGGTAAAACAACGACGACCACTTTAATTTCATTAATGTTAAATCAAGAAAGAAAACAAGGCCAGGCATTTGTGGCTGGTAATATTGGTGTTTCATCTGTTGCTGTTGCTAAAAAAGCAACCCAAAATGATGTCATTGTAACTGAATTATCAAGTTTCCAACTATGTGGTATTGATAAGTTAAAACCCGAAATTGCTGTAATTACTAATATTTATGAAGCGCATACGGATTACCATCAAACACGAGAAAACTACGTAAAAGCAAAAATGCGGATAACAGAAAATCAGGATTCAAATGATTTTTTTGTTATTAATTGGGATTTAGAAGAGCTTCGTGAGTTAGCCAAAACTAGTCATGCAAAGGTAATTCCTTTTTCTAGATTGGCTAAAATACAAACGGGTGCTTACGTCAAGGATGGTAATATTTGTTATCAAGATGAAGTTATAATGAAGACAGATGACGTTAATATTCCTGGCGAACATAATATTGAAAATATACTTGCAGCTATTGTAGTTGTTAAAATTAAGGGCGTAAAAAACTCAGCTATCAAAGATGTATTAACGACGTTTACCGGGGTACGACATCGTACACAATTCGTCAGTACATGGCATCATCGTAAATTCTATAATGATTCAAAAGCAACTAATATTGAAGCAACTGAGATGGCCGTTAAAGGCTTTTCACAGCCAATTATTTTATTGGCGGGCGGATTAGATCGCGGGTTTACGTTTGAAAAATTAGTGCCTGTACTTAAACAACATGTTAAAGCAATGATTGTTTTTGGAGAAACGGCCGACTTAATGAAAGACGCTGGAGAAGCAGCGGGGATTACAGAAATTAAGCGGGTTACAGATGTTGTCGCTGCAGTTCCGGAAGCCTATAAGTTAAGCACGGATAATGATATTATTTTATTATCTCCGGCAGCGGCAAGTTGGGATCAGTACCCTTCATTTGAAGTCCGTGGGGATCAATATATTGATGCAGTGGAAAAACTAATGCAAGTAGAGGATAACTAAATATGAAAATTATGGTTTCTGGTGGTGGGACTGGTGGGCATATTTATCCCGCCTTAGCCCTTATTGAAGCATTAAAAATAAAAGACCCAACAACGGAATTTTTATACGTTGGAACTGAAAAAGGACTTGAGAGTCGGATTGTACCTGATAATCACATCCCGTTTAAAACAATTAAAATTCAGGGATTTAAACGATCGTTGTCGATGGAAAATGTTAAAACAATTCAATTATTTTTAAAAAGTGTTAAAGATGCTAAAAAAATGATTAAAGCGTTTAAACCGGATATTGTTATTGGGACCGGGGGGTATGTGTCTGGTGCAGTCGTATACGCCGCTGCGCGGTTACATATACCGACAATTGTTCATGAACAAAATAGCGTTGCGGGTATTACAAATAAATTTTTGAGTCATTTTGTTGATAAAGTGGCGATATCATTTGAATCCGTTGCGGACCAATTTCCAAAGAAAAAAGTTGTCTTTACGGGGAACCCAAGGGCACAACAAGTTGTAAATGAAACAAAAATAGACGCGTTATCGGAATATAATTTGTCAGATGACATCCCAACAATGCTCGTTTTTGGTGGCTCAAGGGGCGCTGAAAAAATTAATCAGGCAATGGTTACTGCAATTCCAGAATTGAATAAAAAACCATATCAAATATTATTTGTTACTGGTAATGTTCATTACGATAAAATTATGGCTAATCTAGATGGTGTTCAATTGAATGGAAATATTATTGTTAAACCATATCTGAACAATATGCCTAATTTATTAAGTAATATTTCTGTTATTCTGGGTCGTGCCGGTGCAACAAGTATCGCAGAAATTACGGCGCTTGGATTACCCTCTATCTTAGTGCCTAGCCCATATGTCACAAATAATCATCAAACGAAGAATGCAATGAGTTTAGTGAATAACAATGCGGCAAAATTAATTACTGAGGACGCATTAACTGGTGAAAAACTGGTTGAAGTTGTTGATGAAATAATGCTTAACGATGACGTTAGAAAGCAGATGGCAGAGAACTCACGTAAGATGGGTGTGCCTGATGCTGCCGATAGATTAATTGTCGTTATGGAAGATTTAATTAAAGAAAAAAAATAAGCTAGGGAGGCCAAATAAGATGTCAAAAAATAAGTTCTTTAAAAAGAAAAAAAACGAATTGACACCTTGGGAGGCCTTGCAAGGTAAAAAAGAAAAGAAAAGTAAACGATTTGATTTTTTTGGTAATCCCAAAATGATTAGTGATCGATTACCAAAATTAAAGAAGTATCAACATCATGTTCTTCGACAAAAATTGATTATTATTGTTGGCTCATTCTTGGTGATTGGGCTGGTTGCGTTATATTTTGTCTCACCGTTGAGTAAAGTTCAAACTATCAATGTTTCAGGTGAAAAGACAGTATCAAAGCAACAGGTTGAAAATGCAAGTAACTTGCATACCAATGATCCTTTATCGAGTGCACTTTTTAACAAAAAAAAGACTTTACGTGAGATAAAAAAAGAACTACCTCAAGTTAAATCTTTAACCATTAGTCATGATAAATGGAACGACGTTAAATTATCTATTGTTGAATACGATCTTGCCGGATATGTTTATAAAAACAAAGCATATTATCAATTATTCTTGAACGGTGCGGTGGGTGCAAGTACATTTAAACAACCAGTTGGTAATTATCCAACCTATTCAAAATTTGACCAACCTACTATATTACAGAGTATGGTTGCACAATATCGAAAAATTCCATTAAAAATTAGGAATGGTATCTCAGAAATTGATTATCAACCTTCAAAGGTAAATAATCAGAGGATTTATATTTATATGAATGATAGAAATAAAGTAATCGCAAATATTGATAACTTTGCAGACAAAATGGCCTTTTATCCAAGTATTTCATCAAAAATGAAGGAAAAAGGTGTCGTTGATTTAGAGGTTGGAGCATATTCTTATCCATATAATAAGAAAAGTTAACAAAATTGATATACGCTATGGGATATCCTTTCTAAATAGGGTCTCACTGTGGTAAAATGTGTGTATTATATCTTATAAAAAATAATATTAAAAGCATGCTGTAAGGAGGTTCTTTTTCAGATGGGTAATGCAGGTATATATGTTGGGTTGGATATTGGAACGACGTCAATTAAAGTTATCGTTTCTGAATACGTTAATGGCCAATTGAACGTTATTGGTATTGGTAATGAGCGTTCAGTGGGCTTAAACAGGGGAATTGTAGTTGATATTGACAAGGCAGTCGTTTCGGTGCAAAAAGCGATTAAACAGGCTGAAGAAAAAGCAAATATTCAGATAAATGAAGTACATGTGGGTATTCCCGCTAATTTACTACAGATTATCCCTTGTAATGGCATGATTGCCGTTTCGGATGAATCAAAAGAAATTACAAATGAAGATGTTGTTAACGTTGCAAGTGCGGCGTTAGTTCAAAACTTACCGCCAGAACGAGATATCATAGATATCATCGCTGATGAGTTTGTCGTCGATGGATTTGATGGTATTAAAGATCCAAGAGGTATGATTGGTGTGCGGTTAGAAATGCATGGTTCAGTTTATACGGGGCCTAAGACAATCATTCACAATTTAAAAAAATGTGTTGAAAACGCTGGACTAACTATCAGGGAAACCATTGTGAACCCATTGGCACTTGCGTCAGTTGCAATGTCTGATGGTGAAAGAGATTTTGGAACTGTACTTATTGATCTTGGGGGTGGACAAACAACTGCTTCCGTAATACATGATCACAAATTGAAATTTACATATGTGGACCAAGAAGGTGGCGATTTTGTCACTAAGGATATTTCTGTGGTCCTTAATACATCTGTTGAAAATGCCGAAAAATTAAAACGTAATTATGGATTTGCAAATTCTGACTTAGCTTCGGAGGATGATATTTTCCCCGTTGATGTTGTTGGGCAGAGTGAGCCACTTAATATTTCTGAAAAATACTTATCTGAGATTATTGAAGCAAGGATTTCTCAAATTTTAGATAAGATCAAGAATGCATTGGATGCTACAAAAGCACTAGACTTACCGGGTGGCGTTATACTAACCGGAGGACTTGCCGCATTACCTGGTATTTCAGAACTTGCATCTGAAATTTTGCAAGTTCAAGTTAAAACTTATGTTCCCGATCAGATGGGATTACGTTACCCATCTTTTGCTCAAGCTTTAGGCTTAATTAATTATGCGGTGAGACAAGATGAAGTCACATTACTAGTGAAAAGTGCAATGGGACTAGATGGTGATCAATTAAGTTATAGTGTTGTTGAAATGGATAACGATAAACCTAAGAAGCAGGCCGTAAAAGGTCAGGCTAAAAAAACTAAAAAACCAAAAACATCTAAAGATCCATTAAAATCAGTAAAAAACTTTTTTAATGAATTTTTCGACTAAACAGGAGGAAGTAAGTAATGGAATTTTCTTTGGACTCAAGTGAAGATAAAGGCGCAGTAATTAAAGTAATTGGTGTCGGTGGCGCTGGTGGTAATGCTGTTAACCGCATGATTGACGAAAATGTTTCTGGTGTTGAATTTATTGCATTGAATACGGATGTTCAAGCACTGGAAAGCTCAAAAGCAGAAATTAAAATTCAATTAGGACCTAAATTAACTCGTGGTTTAGGTGCTGGTGCAACACCAGATATTGGAAGCAAAGCTGCGCAAGAAAGCGAAGAAGCAATTATTGAAGCTATTGATGGCGCAGATATGATTTTTGTTACTGCAGGAATGGGTGGTGGTACTGGTACTGGTGCTGCTCCTGTTGTCGCTAAGATAGCTAAAGATCAAGGTATCTTAACAGTCGGAATAGTAACTCGTCCATTTACCTTTGAAGGACCAAAACGTAGTCGCTTTGCTGCTGAAGGAATTGCTAATCTTAGAGACCAAGTCGATACATTAGTCGTTATTGCTAATAATCGTTTACTTGAAATTATTGATAAGAAAACACCAATGCTTGAAGCATTCCAAGAAACGGATAATGTTTTACGTCAAGGTGTTCAAGGTATTTCTGAATTAATTACCTCACCCGGTCTAATTAACCTAGATTTTGCTGATGTTAAAACAGTGATGGCAGATCAAGGTACTGCTTTAATGGGTATCGGTTCAGCTACAGGTGAGAATAGAACTGCTGAAGCAACAAAGAAAGCTATTTCTTCACCATTACTAGAAGTTTCAATTGACGGTGCAAAACAAGTTCTGTTAAATATTACTGGTGGCGCTGATATGAGTCTTTTTGAAGCGCAAGAAGCTTCTGAAATCATTTCACAAGCTGCATCTGATGAAATTAACATTATTTTTGGAACGTCAATTAATGAAGACTTAGGTGATGAAATTGTCGTAACTGTTATTGCAACTGGTATTGACGATGTTAAAGAAGAAAAAAAAGCAACAGCTCGTACAAGAACGTTGCCAAGAACTGAAGCACCTAAAGTAACACCAACTGAAAAACAAGAAGACCGTTTTGACGATTGGGATATCATGCACCCAACAAGTCAACCTGAAGAAAAAAAATCAACGGAATTTGATAATGTGGAAAAACCAAGTTTTGACGTATTTAAAAATGACGTTAATAAAGATGAAGAATCAACAAATAACGATGATGGATTAAGCACACCACCGTTCTTTAGAAGAAGACGTAAAGATTAACTAAATTGAATCAGTGGGGAGATTACTATTATGGCTTTTGAAAAAATTGGTCGTTTTTTTGGCTTAGCCGAGGATGACGATTTTGAAAATGATGGCTATCAAGCCGAAGGGGCTATGCAAAACGCGTCGTTGAATCAAAGTAATAAAGTTGTTTCAATTAACGGAAAGTATAGTCAGCCACAAAAAATTAATTTATTCGAACCTAGAATTTATTCTGACGTTAAAGATATTGCGACACATCTATTACAAAATCAGGCGATTGTCGTGAATTTTCAAAAGATGGATGAAGTTCAATCTAAAAGAATCGTTGATTTTTTGTCAGGAACGGTCTTTGCTATTAACGGAACCATTCAAAGAATTGGAGATAATATTTTCCTCTGTACACCAAATTCATTTACGGTTGAAGGTAATATGGCGGATAATATTTTTGAAAAATTCGAATAACAGAAAAATCGAGGTGTATACATGATTGAATTTATTCAATTACTAGCCAGAGTTATTAGCTGGGCTTTTGATGCTTATCAGCTGGCAATCATTATTTACGTATTAATGTCATGGTTCCCGGGTGCGTATAATACACCGGTCGGTCATTTTTTAAGTAGGATTTGTCAGCCGTATCTTGCATTTTTTGATCGTTTTATTCCGGCAATTGGAGGCATTAGTTTTTCACCGATTGTTGCAATAATCGCGTTAAGTTTCATTCAAAACGGAATCATGGGTATTTTAACGACCTTAATTCGTCTTTCTATTGGAGGATAATAATATGAATGATGCAATATATCAACATTTCAGACCTGATGAAAAAGAAATTATTGATACGCTATCAGATTATATTGAACAAGCTAAGTCGGAATACAGAGCCGTTTTAACTCATTTTTTGAATCCTAGGGAAGCTCACATTGCAACTTACCTGTTGGGTCAAAGTGATGAGATTAGCATGAAATTATTTGGTGGTACAAAAGATGCTGAGCGAAGAAGATTACTTTTTTATCCGGCTTATTTTGAAGTTCAGGATAGCGATTTCGATTTACAGCTAATTGAAATTAAATACCCCGTTAAATTTGCCACGTTAAAGCATGGGCAAATTTTAGGAACGCTAGCTAACGCAGGATTAGATAGAGAAGTTCTGGGAGATATTGTGACAGACGGCCAGCAATGGCAAGTTGTTGTTGAAAAAAAGATGGCTGATTACTTAATTAATCAAATTGATCGTATTGGTAAAATTAAGGTTTCTCTTGAAGAAGTTTCTTTTTCTCAGATAGTTTCTGTAACGGATGAATGGCAGTCCCAATCTGAGTTAGTTGCTTCATTACGAATTGATTCAGTTATTTCGGCCGTATATAATATGTCTCGTCAAAATGCTAAAAATCTAGTTAATTCTGAAAAAGTTAGTTTAAATTGGCAAGTAATTAGTAAACCTGATTACGAGTTGGCAGAGTTTGACGTGCTTTCTATTCGAGGCTTTGGTCGGATTAAATTAGATTTAGTGGCAGGTATGACAAGAAAAGATAAATATAAATTAGAGTTGTCTGTTTTAAAAAAATAAATTTTGAAGGACGTGCAAAATGACTTTAAGTCCATTGGATATTCATAATAAAGAATTTAACGTAAAATTGAGAGGTTATGACCAAGATCAAGTTAATGATTTTCTTGATAAAATTATTAAAGATTACGAATTAACTTTAAAAGAGAATGAAAATTTAACTGATGAAGTTAAAACGAGTAATGAAAAATTGGAATACTTTAACGATTTAAAAGATTCGTTAAACCAATCAATCATTGTAGCCCAAGAAGCTGCTGATCGTGTTAAAGTTAATGCTAAACGTGAATCTGAAATTATTAATAAGGAATCACAAAAGCAGGGTCATGATATTATTGATGAAGCTAACGAAAAGGCTAAACATATTATTGATATGGCATCAGAAAAAGCTAAAAAGTTAGCTGTCGAAACTGACGACTTGAAGAAACAAGCACGTATCTTCCGTCAACGTCTTAAAGTTATGATGGAATCACAATTAGAAGTTGTTAAAAGTTCTGATTGGGATGAAATTTTAAAACAAGGTGAAACCAGCACATATTCTGAAATTCAAGACGTTTTAAAACGTGAAGAAGATAAAGAAAAACGTGAAGCTAAAGAGATGAAGGAAGCAGTTAATAATAATGATGATGGCATCGTCGTTACTGAAATTATTGCTGAATCAGATTCAAATGAAGTTTCTGAACAAAATGATCAAGATACAATGGTTATTTTTCCAGACAATAAATAAAAATTGAGAACAACAATTATATAACATATTTTTAGCGAATCGATGATAGTGGGAAATCGATAATCACTGTTATGTAATTTATCCTCTCAATAAGTTAATTAAACTGAACTATTAAGTAAGTTTAATCGGAATCATCTCCGTTACCATGATGATTGAGTGATAGATAAAAGTAAAAGACTAGTGTCTGTCTAAATTTGGGTGGTAACGCGAAGACTTCGTCCCTTGTAACGGAGTCTTTTTGTGTATAATAAGATAAAATAACTTTTAAAAGGAGTTTATATTATGAAAATGAAAGAAACCTTAAACTTAGGTAAAACGGAATTTCCAATGCGTGGTAATTTACCCGTTAAGGAAGCCGAACGCCAAGATGGATGGAATCAAGATAGCGTTTATGAATTAAGACAAAAATTGAATGAAAACAAACCAAGCTTTATTTTGCATGATGGACCTCCATATGCCAATGGTAATATCCATATGGGTCATGCTTTAAATAAAATCACAAAAGATATCATTGTCCGTTCAAAATCAATGATGGGATTCAGAGCTCCTTACGTACCGGGCTGGGATACACATGGTCTACCAATTGAACAACAATTGGTTAAACAGGGCGTTGATCGTAAAAAAATGTCAAAAGCTGCTTTCCGTGAACTTTGTGAAAAGTATGCTTTAGAACAAGTTAACTTACAACGAGAAGATTTTAAACGTTTAGGAGTCGCAGCTGAATGGGACAACCCATACATGACACTACAACCTGAATTTGAGGCTGAAGAAGTTAGAATGTTTGGTGAAATGGCCGAAAAAGGGTATATCTATAAAGGTAAAAAACCAATTTACTGGTCACCATCATCTGAATCAGCATTGGCTGAAGCAGAAATCGAATATCAAGATATTAAATCACCTTCAATGTATATCACATTTGATGTTGTAGATGGAAAAGATATTTTAGATACAGATACAAAAATGATTATTTGGACAACAACACCATGGACGATTCCCGCTAATTATGGTGTAGCAGTACATCCTGATTACAAATACATCCAAATTGATGCTGATGGCACAAAGTATGTAGTCGCAGAAGAACGTTTAAGCGTATTAAAAGAAGAATTTGATTGGGAAAATGTTGAAGTGCTAAAAGAGTTTTCTGGTCGTGATATGGAATATATGACGGTACAACATCCGTTATATGATCGTACATCATTAGTTATCCTTGGATACCATGTCACTTTAGATTCTGGTACGGGACTTGTCCATACAGCTCCAGGACATGGTGAAGATGATTTTATTGCAGGACAAAAATATAAATTACCTGTTGTTTCTGTATTAGATGAAAAAGGTATCATGAATGAAGATGCTCCTGGTTTTGAAGGTATCTTTTATGATAAAGCAAACCCACTTGTAACTGATCAGTTGAAAGAAAATGGTCATTTACTTAAGTTATCATTCTTTACGCATAGTTATCCACATGATTGGCGTACAAAGAAACCAGTTGTATTCCGTGCAACAGCACAGTGGTTTGCATCAGTAGAGATGTTCCGGGATGATATTTTAAAAGAAATTGATAAAGTTGATTTTAAAAACGAGTGGGGTAAAGTTCGCCTCTACAACATGATTAAAGATCGTGGTGATTGGGTAATCTCACGTCAACGCGCATGGGGCGTTCCGTTACCAATCTTCTATGCAGAAGATGGCACACCAATTATTACACCAGAAACAATTGAACATGTTGCGCAATTATTTGAAGAACATGGCTCAAATATCTGGTTTAAACACGATGCTAAAGCATTGCTTCCTGAAGGCTTCACGAGTGAACACAGTCCTAACGGCGGGTTCACAAAAGAAGAAGATATTATGGATGTTTGGTTTGATTCTGGTTCTTCTCACAGAGGCGTACTGGGCAAACGTGATAATTTAACGTATCCTGCAGATCTTTACATGGAAGGTTCAGATCAATATCGAGGATGGTTTAACTCAAGTATTATTACGTCCGTTGCGACTAATGGTATTGCGCCATACAAACAGTTGATGTCACAAGGATTTGTTCTAGATGATAAAGGTCATAAGATGAGTAAGTCACTTGGTAATATTATTTTACCAAGTAAGGTTATTAAACAGTCAGGTGCTGAAATTGTTCGATTATGGACTGCTTCAGCCGATACTTCATCTGATGTTGCTGTTTCAATGGACATCTTAAAACAAGTTTCAGAAACATATCGTAAAATTAGAAATACATTTAAATTTATTTTGGCTAATACAACTGATTTTGAACCAAGTAAAAATGCCGTTGCATTTGACGATTTGGCATCAGCAGATAAATACATGTTAATCAAATTAAATGCCTTTTCAAAAGAGGTATTAGATAATTATGCTGAATATGATTTCTTAGCAATTTACAAGAAAGTGATTACGTTTATTTCAAATGATTTGTCTGCATTCTACTTAGATATCGCAAAAGATATCGTCTACATTGAAGCTGAAGATAGCTTCGAGAGACGTTCAATGCAAACAGTTCTCTATCAGATTGTGACGACAATGGCTAAGTTATTAACGCCTATCTTGCCACATACAACTGAAGAGGTCTGGGACTATTTAAAAGAACCAGAAGAATATATTCAATTAAGTGAAATGCCAGAAGTTGCTCATTTTGACGGTGAAATTAAAATTGTCGAAAATTGGCAAGCATTTATGAAAATGCGTTCACACGTGTTAAAGGCGTTAGAAGATGCCCGCGATGCAAAATTAATTGGAAAGTCATTTGAAGCAAAAGTTAGTTTATATGTGAATGATTCTGACAAAGCTTTATTAGATGCGCTTAACACGGATGTACGTCAACAACTAATTGTTTCTGATTTAGAAATTTTATCAGTTGAAAACGCACCTGAAGATGCAACCAAATTTGATGATTTAGCTGTCAAGGTCGAAGTTGCCAGTGGCGAAGTTTGTCAAAGATGTCGTATGATTAAGACAGATGTGGGTGAAAATCCTGAATTACCAACTCTTTGTCATCGTTGTGCAACAATTGTTGAACGTAACTACCCTAAAGCAGTTACAGAAGGATTCGAAAATTAATCAAATTTCTGAAAAGGAGTAACATTATGTTATTCCTTTTTTTGAGCCAAAATGATTACAAAACTCAGATTATGAGGTAGTATGTGGGTTATACAATTACAGTGGAAGTGGGTGTTTAATGTGCAATTAATTAAGGTGCATGGATCAGAAAATGATTTCTTTCTTTTGGATCAGACAAAATTAGAAGTCGCGTTGTCCGATGAACAATTAAAAGAGTTAGCAATTAAAATGTGTAACCGTATAACTGGTTTACACGGTGGATCAGATGGTATTTTGGTTGTTGATCATTCCGAACATAGTGGTGTTTTGGGCCAGATGAGAGTTATTAATGCTGATGGTACGGAAGCCAGTATGTGCGGAAATGGCTTAAGAACAGTTGGACGTTATTTAGAAAAAGAATATGGACAAACGACATTTAAAGTTGAAACAATGCATGCTGATTTGAAGGTTGAAAAAGCGCCAGACCTTAAATTGAACGTCGCTGCATATAATGTTGAAATTTCGCCCGTTAGTTTTATGTCAGAGACGTTACCGATGTTTCTAGACCGAGAAACTTTGGTTGATGATTATGTTCCTGAATTTTCAAAAACGTTAAAATTTTCAGCAGTTTCGGTTCCTAACCCTCATCTAATAGCTTTTGTTGATCATGAGACGTTGGAAGGGCCAGAGCTTGAAAAAATTGCAACATATTTAAACGGTGAGAATCCTTACTTCCCTGACGGAGTCAACGTTAGTTTTGTTGAAAAATTAGACGGTCATTCGATTTTTGTTAGAACGTATGAACGTGGGGTCGGTTTTACCAATGCATGTGGAACAGCGATGTCTGCATCAAGTTTAATGTTTGTGATGTTAAGTAACAAACAGGTACCTTTTGAAACTGAGATTAACGTTAGAAATCCTGGTGGGATGGTTAAAACGATAGTACATCAAAATGATAATGGCGAATATTGGATGTCATTAATCGGTAATGCGACTAATGTTGCAAATGTAACAGTTGACTTAGCTGATGCCATGAATGGTGATTATTCTCATGCAAAATGGGTCCCAACAAATGAACAAGAAAATTATTTAGAATTTATCTCAAGTATCAGGTAATTTAATTAGGGTAAAAGACATAAATGACTGTCTTTTATCCTTTTTTTAATTTAAAATGAAAGGAAACACTTGAGGAAACAAATGAAAAAATGGATTGTTGGAATTTGTATAGTTTTTGTCATAATTGGGCTTATTATTTTTGGAATTAGCTATTATTTATTTAAATATGCGGAGACACCGACGAATAAAGGATTTATTAAATCCGAAACGGCGAGTGTTGAATTAAAAAGAGAAAATGAATGGTTAAATCGGATTAAAAAATTGAACTGGGAACTTACGTCTGATGATAACTTAAAACTTAAAGCAATCTATGTGCCGGCAGAAAAAAAGACTAATAAAACAATATTTGTTGCCCATGGGTTTATGGGTAAGAAAGAGTCGATGGTTCGATTTATTCATTTTTATCATGATCAGGGTTATAACGTTATTGCCCCGGACGCTAGAGCACATGGGCAAAGCCAAGGAAAGTATATCGGATACGGATGGTTAGAGAGAAATGATAATTTAAAATGGCTTAACAAGGTCATAGATTATCAAGGGACAGATTCAAAAATTACATTATTTGGGATCAGCATGGGCGGTGCTACGGTTATGATGTTAAGCGGTGAAAAACGATTGCCCGTACAAGTTAAAGCAATTATTGAGGATTGCGGTTATACCAGTGTGGCCGATGAGCTAACTTATCAGTTGAAACAAATGTATAAGTTACCTAAAATCCCATTTATACCGGTTGCCAGCGTGATATCTAAGTTTAAGGCGGGTTATTCATTTTATGAAGCGAGTTCAATTAAACAGTTGAGTAAGAATAAATTGCCTGTTTTGTTTATTCATGGTGGCACTGATAAGTTTGTTCCGACTGAAATGATTTATAAAAATTATGCAGCAACAAAAGGCCCTAAAGATATTTTTATAGTGTCGGGTGCAGAGCACGGGAACTCCTTTACTAAAGATAAGTCGGGTTATACAAAAAAAGTAACTCATTTCTTGGAACAATATTTTAATTAAAAAAGTAAAATTGCGAGGTTGATTGGATGAACTTAGAAGAAAAAGTATTATCTGAAGAAATATTTTTTAAAGGTCATGTTATAGAAGTTGCGAAGGAGACTGTTGAATTACCTAATGGTGAACAATCGACTAGAGAAATTGTCCATCATCACGGGGCTGTCGGTATATTTGCAGTGACGGATGAAGATAAGATTGTTTTAGTTAATCAATGGCGTGCGCCAATTAGAAAAACGTCGTTAGAAATTCCGGCTGGCAAAATTAATGGCGAGGACCATGATTTAATGGAAACCGCAATGCGCGAACTTAATGAAGAAACGCGATATGCACCAAAAAAAATAACGAAAATTTATGGGTTTCATTCTGCGGTTGGTTTCGCCGATGAATATCTAACTCTATATCATGCAACTGGGTTGGTAAATGTCGAGACCGAATTACCTCAAGATGCTGATGAATTTTTAAATTTGATGGAATTGACGTTTGATGAGGTTCAGGATAAGATTAAATCAGGCGAGATTACAGACGTTAAAACTATTTTAGCGGTCGCTTATTGGGAAATTCAACGATTAAAAGGTGAATTACATGGATGATGAAACAAAACTATCAAGAAGTGAGTATCAGAGATTACAAGAACTAGAGAATAATCCTGAATTGCGTCAAGAAGAGCGTCGACGAGTAGAGAAAGAATATCTGGAGGAGCATCCTACCAGAAGTTCCCTCACGGATGAACCAGAGAGAACGGGTAAAAAAAATAAATTAAATCGATTTTTAAATTGGACAATTGGTTTTTTGATTGTCGCAATCATAATCGTTTTTTTAGCGTTATTCTTGTTACCCTAATTATTAATATAAAGTGGAGGTCACGACTATGATTTACGGTATTTTGTGCGCGATGGAAGAAGAAATCATTTCGCTTAGAAGTCATTTAGAAGATAGAACAGATAAAGAAATTGGTGGTATTTCATTCTATACTGGTCAAATTAATAAACATAAGGTTGTTCTAGTAAGGTCCGGTATTGGTAAAGTTCAGGCCGGGATGACAACTGGACTTCTGATTGCAGAATTTGGCGTAACAGCTGTTATCAATTCTGGATCTGCCGGCGGTATTGGCCAAGGACTTAAAATTGGTGATGTTGTCTTGGCTACAGATGTTGCCTATCACGATGTTGATGCAACAGCATTTGGCTACGAAATTGGCCAATTACCACAGCAACCAGCGAAATATTCGGCAGATATAGATTTAAATGCTGCAATTACCAAGGCTGCTCAAGAGAATAACTTAAGTATAAAACCGGGACTTATTGTGACCGGGGACCAATTTATTGCGAGTCAAGAACAAACAGATGCAATTCTCAATCATTTTCCCACGGCACTTTGTAGTGAAATGGAAAGTGCAGCAGTTGGGCAGGCCGCATATCAATTTGGCGTTCCTTTTACAATTGTTAGAGCCATGTCAGATGTAGCGGACGAAGAAGCTGGTCAAACGTTTGATGAGTTTATTATTGAGGCTGGTCAAAAATCAGCAAAAATGATTCTTTCGTTACTAAAATAAAGTTTAAAGGAGACTATAAAATTTTATGTCAGGAATATATTTAGATAATGCGGCAACAACACCAATGGCAAAAGAAGTCATTGAAGTCATGACGAATACCATGCAGACTACTTTTGGAAATGCTTCTAGTACTCATCAATTTGGACGCTCAGCACGTATGGTACTTGATGATAGCCGAAAAGTTATTGCCGATAGTATTCATGCTAAGGAGTCAGAAATTATCTTTACAAGTGGTGGTACAGAAAGTGATAATATGGCCATCATGCAGACAGCAATTCAAAGAAAGTCGCTGGGTAAGCATTTAATTACTTCTGCGGTTGAGCATCAAGCGATTTTAAAATCAATGAAATATTTGGAATCAATTGGATTTGAAGTTACTTATTTGCCAGTTAATGAAGATGGCGTCATAGATATAACAGATTTTAAAAATGCACTGAGGGATGATACGATTTTAGTATCGATTATGATGGGTAATAACGAAACAGGAAGTCATATGCCTATCCATGAAATTGGTGATATCTTGAAAGATCATCAAGCTTGGTTTCATACGGATGCCGTTCAAGCATATGGTTTATTGGATATTGATGTTAACGCAGACCATATCGACATGCTATCAACTTCGGCCCATAAATTGAATGGACCTAAGTTTCTAGGCTTTTTATATAAGCGCGACACCATTTTTTCTCCACCATTTATTAAAGGCGGAGAACAGGAAGATAAAAGGCGTGCGGGAACAGAGAATGTACCAGCAATTGCAGGGTTTGCGAAGGCCGTTTCTTTAGTCTCGGATGACGAAAAGAAAGCGCGTCAATTAAAATATCAAGGATTTAAACAACAAATCATTGCGGCATTAGAAGTGAATAAGATTGATTTTGAAATTAATGGAACGCTTTCAGATGATAATTTGCAACACGTGTTTAACATTTGGATTAAGGGAGTCCAGACGGAAGTCCTACAAACGCGTTTAGATTTGGCTGGTATTGCCGTTTCTGGTGGTTCAGCATGTACTGCCGGCAACTTGGAACCTTCACATGTTCTGATTGCCATGTATGGTGAGAATAGTCCTCGAGTGACCGAATCTATTCGATTAAGTTTCGGTAAGGACAATACTGATGAAGAGATTGCTGTTTTTGTTACGCAATTAGTTCGAATTGTTGGACGGTTAAAAAAATAGGAGGTAGTTAATTATGGCATTTGAAAAAAGTATTCAACTTTTGGGAGATATAGTGACTTATGAATTAAGTGCTGATGTAAAAAAATATACGCTAAGAGATTTAGGCTTTGCGGAAACTAAAGCAGGCAATTTTCAGTTAGAAAGATCGTTGGATCCTAATTCACCTTTTAATCAAGGTATTAAAGTTAAAATTGTTGTTGATAAAACGTTGAGTGGGTTTAAAATGTCAACGACGACTGCAAATGGACTTAAGGCAGTTAATATTTTTAAAGATGAGAATAAAAAAGCCGAAACTGAACAATTTGATTATGTTATTGGTCAGTTAGTTGACAGAGATGTCTTGAAGAAAATATAGTCTCGGAAATATAAATTGTGATGGTGCATGGTAAAATTGTACAAATAATTTAAAGTATTCTCATTAAGAATATTAATGAGGTACTTTTTTATTTAATCAAAATTTTAATTTAGCTAGGATTACAACTATTTATGACACACTAGGCTTGTATAAGTTCGTATTATTGGTATAATAGTATTTACTGAAATAGTGCGACCTTCAAATCGTAGATTTTTTCAGAATCTAATTGAAATGATGGTGATAGTATGCCAGATAATAGTAAAACTCGTGTTGTTGTTGGAATGAGTGGAGGTGTCGATTCATCAGTTGTTGCTTATTTATTGAAGCAACAAGGATATGATGTTGTTGGTGTCTTCATGAAAAACTGGGACGATACGGACGAAATGGGTGTTTGTACGGCAACGGAAGATTACAAAGATGTTGCTAAGGTAGCAAACAAAATTGGAATTCCTTATTATTCCGTTAATTTTGAAAAGGAATATTGGGACCGTGTGTTCACGTATTTCTTGGACGAATATAAGAAGGGTAGAACGCCAAACCCTGATGTGATGTGTAACAAAGAAATTAAGTTCAAAGCTTTTTTTGACTACGCTATGGAACTTGACGCTGATTACATTGCCATGGGACATTATGCACAAGTTGAACAAGATACCGACGGTATTATGCATATGTTACGTGGGGATGATAGCAATAAGGACCAAACTTATTTCTTGAGCCAGTTATCACAAGAGCAAATTCAAAAAGTAATGTTTCCAATTGGAAATATTGAAAAACCAGAAGTTAGAAGAATTGCTGAAGAAGCTGGTCTTTCAACTGCAAAGAAGAAAGATTCAACGGGTATTTGTTTCATTGGTGAACGTAACTTTACTAAATTCCTTGGTGAGTACTTACCAGCACAGACGGGTAATATGATGACCGTTGATGGTGTGAAGATGGGCGAGCATTATGGTCTTATGAATTACACAATTGGTCAACGTAAAGGTTTGGGTATTGGTGGTACAGGTGAAGGCAATGATCCTTGGTTTGTTGTTGGTAAGGATCTGTCAACAAACACGTTGATTGTCGGACAGGGTTACCATAACGACTTACTTTATGCGGATTATCTTGAAGCATCAGAGCTAAGCTTTATTGCACCCATTGATCGATTTGGTAATGATTTCCATATCACTGCTAAGTTTAGATATCGTCAAACTGATGTTGGTGTGACGGTTCATTTAAATGATGATCATACAGAGGCCACAGTAACATTCGATGCACCGGTACGTGCGATTACACCGGGACAAGCCGTTGTTTTTTATGATGGTACAGAATGTTTGGGCAGCGGTATCATTGATGCTGCATTTAAAAGCCTAGATAAGGGTTCAAAACAGTTACAATACGTTTAAATTGAATTTATGATATGAAAGGCACAAACAAAACAAATGTTTTGTTTGTGCCTTTTTATTTTTGTGGCATAATATAATAGAGATAAAAAAATGGAGGGTCCTACTGACAGATGACTAATATATATTTTATTCGACATGGTAAAACAGAATGGAATCTTGAAGGACGATATCAAGGTGCGAATGGGGATTCCCCTTTGCTTAAACAAAGTTACACAGAGATTCAACAACTTATCAGCTCTCTGAAGGAAAAAAAGTTTGATGCCATTTATTCAAGCCCAATTAAACGTGCAAGAGACACTGCGGATTTAATTAGCGAGGGCCTTAATCAAAAATTAAACGTTATTTTAGATAAAAATTTAGAAGAATTTCATTTGGGAAAAATGGAAGGGATGAAATTTACCGATGTGGCAAGTGAGTTCCCTGATGAACTTGATGCATTCCGTAATCATCCAGATAAATATGAACCTCGTAAAATTAATGGCGAGACATTTCAAGAATTATTAAAACGTATGGTCCCAGCCGTTAAACGAATTGTGGCACAAAATAAATCGGATGCAAATATTATTGTTGTCAGTCACGGTGCAGCACTAGGCGCTTTAATTCAAAATTTATTAGGTGTACCACTGAAGGATCTTCGCAAACAAGGTGGACTATCAAATACGAGTACAACTATTTTAGAAACCAAAAATGGAACTGACTTTAATTTAATCAAATGGAATGATACCGACTATTTAGATAGAGTACGAGATGAAAGTGATGTCGTTTAAGGAGTAATAAAGTGAATAAAAGAGAAGAGCAGGAAGTAGAATCAAGTAAAATCATTCATGAGTTGATCGAAAAAGTTGAACAACATCCTGACAATCAAGATGTTTATTACCAACTTGGGAGTTATTTAACCGAAGTAAAAGATTACGTTCATGCGGAAGAACTTTATAAAAAGGCACTTTCACATTTTGACGCAAAAGATATAAAAGCGGACTTATTAGTCTATGGACTGGGTAATGTATTTTATGAGGCAGAATTATATGTTGAAGCAATTCAAGCATTCCAAAAGGTGACTAATCCAGAAATGAAAGAAAATGCATTTTTGATGTTGGCACAATCGTATATGGCACAAGAATCATACCAACAGGCGCTGGCATTTGCAATTACGGCACAAGAAATAAATTCTAAAAATATCGATACTAATGAATTGATTGGAGATATTTTTTTAGCATTGGGACAATTTGAAAATGCTGCGCAGTACTATGATTTAGTACTTGAGAGTGATCAGAATCATGCAAAAGCGAATTTCCAACGTGGCTTGGTAAATATGGTTTTAGGACTTGAATTTGATACGTATTTCACGCGGTCTAGGTTAACAAATAAAAAATACTTTGATGCACAAAAAAAGCGATTAAGCGAGATAGAATCATTTATAAAATTACGTGATAATCGGTAGAAGGGATGTGGCATAATGGTTGCTCAGAAGGTAAGTTTATTTGATGATGGTTCTCAAAGTAATGAAACTCAAGCTTATTTAGTTGGGAAAGTTGCAACCATTTTTTTTCAAAGCCAAGATAGTTTTTATAAGGTGATTTTAATTCATAGCGTTGAGAGTAACTTAGAATGGCCTGAGGATGAAGTTGTCGTTACCGGAAATTTTGCCGATATTAAGGAAGAATCAACTTATCGTTTTTATGGACAACAGGTTGAGCATCCTAAGTATGGTAAACAATTTCAAGCCAGTAATTACCAAAATGAAACGCCTACTTCAAAGATGGGTCTCATTACTTATTTGTCGGGTGCCGAATTCAAAGGTATTGGGAAAAAAACGGCAGAGTCAATCGTTGATAAACTTGGAACTAAAACAATTGACAAGATATTAGCGGATGACACCGTACTGGATTCTTTAGAGTTATCGAATAAGCAAAAAATAACGGTATTAGAGACTGTACGTGTAAATAACGGAATGGAACAAATTATTATTGGATTAAACGGATTTGGATTTGGTAGCCAACTTGCGGCAACCATTTATCAAACCTATAAAGAAAAAACACTTGAGATTATCCAGGAAAATCCATATCAGTTAGTCAATGATATTGAAAACATTGGATTTAAAAAGGCTGATCAAATTGCGGAAGAGTTGGGATTCGCGGCCGATTCATCGGGTCGAATTCAGGCTGGTATTTTACAAAGTATTAATGATTTATGTCAACAAGATGGAGATACTTATGCGACAGCAGAGCCTTTGTTAACGGCTTCTTTACAATTATTGGAAGGCAGTCGGCGGGTTCGAATTAATCCTGAAGCGATTTCGAAAGAACTAGTCAATTTGGCCAAGTCAGGATTAATTGTTGGTGATGAACAACGTATTTATTTGAAAAATCTGTATCATGCAGAATATAAAATCGCTGAACATTTAAAAAGACTCCTTTCGTCAAATCAAGAAAAAAAGGGTTCATCAGATAAAGATCTTAATAAAGCAATTCGTAAAATAGAAAAAAAACTAGATATGAACTATGGCGAATCGCAAATAGATGCTATTAAAGAAGCAATGAACTCACAGGTGTTTTTATTAACCGGTGGTCCAGGAACTGGTAAGACAACCGTTATTAATGGCATTGTGGAGTTATTCGCGGAATTAAATGATTTCTCTCTTGATGTTAGCGGCTACGGAGAAGGCCAAACATTTCCGATTCTTCTAGCCGCACCTACTGGTCGAGCCGCAAAAAGAATGACCGAAACGACCGGATTACCCGCTAGCACGATCCATAGGTTACTAGGATTGACTGGAAGAGAATCAAATAATGAAGTTGAAACCAAAGATTTAGAAGGTGGATTATTAATTATCGATGAAATGTCGATGGTTGATACCTATTTATTAAACACACTGATGAATGCAATACCAACTGATATGAAAGTTATTTTGGTTGGTGATAAAGATCAATTACCATCCGTTGGTCCTGGACAAACATTTTATGATTTATTAAAGAGTGACTATCTTGAACGAAAAGAGTTAACAGATATTTACCGACAGGGAGATGGGTCATCAATAATCTCACTTGCTCATTCAATTAAAAATGGGGAATTACCGGCCGATTTCACGAAAAATCAAAAGGATCGTTCTTTTTTTGCAAGTCGTGAATACCAAGTTGAATCAATTATTAAACAGGTCGTCGAACGTGCTAAGACAAAAGGATTTACGTCTAGTGATATTCAGGTTTTGGCGCCAATGTACCGCGGTGCGGCAGGAATTAACCGATTGAACGAGATGCTACAAGAAATTATGAATCCCCTTGAGAATAGTCGCCAAAAAGAAGTCCTTTTCAGAGACCAGAAATTTAGAATTGGCGATAAAGTATTGCATCTTGTTAATAGTCCTGAAAATAATGTTTTTAATGGGGATATTGGGAAGATTGTTGGTATTACGGTTGCCAAGGATAGTGAAGATAAAGTTGATGAAATTATTATTGCATTTGACCAAACAGAGGTGACTTATAGGCGAAATGAATGGCAAAAAATTACGTTAGCATATTGTACGTCAATTCATAAGTCTCAGGGTAGCGAGTTTAAAATGGTAATTTTACCAATGGTCTCGCAATATAAGCGTATGCTTAAACGTAACTTACTGTATACGGCAATCACACGTGCTAGCCAATTGTTAATTTTGCTTGGAGAAGAGAAGTCGTTTGAAGAGTGTGTTGAAAATGAATCAGCGAATCGAAAAACAACGTTGTTATTGAGAATAGAGCAGATCTTTGACGGTGATATCAAAAAAATAAATGATTCAAGTGGTAGTGGTCAAACAACTAAAAAATTAAAAAAAGAAACTCAGTTAGATCCTAGTCCCATTGAACAATTTATTTTAACGAATGACATGATTGCCAGCGGAACGATTGACCCAATGATTGGAATGGCAGATATTCAGCCATAGAAAAAAACTAATTAACTCTGCTCAATGAGTTAATTAGTTTTTTAATTTAGCCAAAATGGGTATGATAATACAGAATATTCAATTTCAAAGAAACGCGTACCTAAATCTTCGCCATCCATTTGTCCATATTCTAATGAGTCAACAGACAATTTAATCTTATTCGATGTAAAATGATGGACACCTTTTTGTGTAATATGCTTACCGGATAACATTAAAATGGCTAAATAAAGTAGTTTTAAGATATTAGATTTTTCAATAATAATTAAATCTAAGTTACTTTTGGCTGGGTCCGCCATTGGTAGAATGGGAACGCCACCACCAAAGTAGGGATGATTCGATGTTGTCAGTAGAAATGCATCTTGATAAAATTCACGTTGTCCGTTTACCTGAACAGTTACGGGAAATGCAGCTTGTTTTGATAGGGTACCAAGTAGTGCACTCAAGTAGGTAAGTGAACCCAGATGAAGTTTATTCAATAGTTTTTTTGAACGAGATTGATTGGCGATACTTACGATTTGTGCATCAAACCCAACGCCCACATTATTAATAAAATATTTTTTTTCATTTCGTGAAAGTTCCTGCATAACACCTAAGTTTAATAATTTAGGTGAAGTTGTATTTAATATTTGTTCAAGTGCTACAAGTGGTGCCTTAGGTATACCGGCACCTCTGGCGAAATCGTTTCCAGATCCTGCGGGGATATAGGCAACGGGAATATCGAATTTACCGGCATTTTTAATACCATTAATACATTCATTTAAAGTACCATCGCCGCCGATAACTAAAATAATTTGGTTATCAGCAGTTTTGGAAGGTTGGAAATGTCTGGCATAATTTTCTGTTAAGAGGGAAGCATGACCCATATATTTTGTTAAATGTGCATCGAAGTGAACTTCTTTTGTGATTAATGATTTTTTTATAGATTGCCAGATTTGTTTAGCATGTCCGCTGCCAGCTGATTCGTTGACAACGATATAATAGTGATCCATGAGCTTCCCTCCTTAAATTAACACTAAATAATTATAACTAAAATTAAGTTAGATTTAAAGATAAATTTTAAACACATAAAAATAAGCCAAAATTCTGAATCGAATTTTGGCTTATTTTTTATTAAACGATAACTAACATTGGTAAAATCATTGGTTTACGTTCAGTTTGTTCATATAAAAACTTCTGTAAGTCATCGACAATAGCATCATTAATCATTGCTTCTGTAATTTTATCATTTTTTAGTAAACGACTCATAACACGGAACAAACGACGGCGTCCTTGGTTAATTAATTCACCTGACTCACGCATGTAGACGAAACCACGTGATAGTAAATCTGGACCCGCTTGAATTTCATGTTTCTTCATATCAATAGTTGCGACAACGACAACGAGTCCTTCTTCAGAAAGAACTTGTCGATCGTTTAAGACCGCACTACCGATGTCACCAATGCCCGATCCATCTACGTAGATATCATCGGCTTCAAAGTGGCCAGCGATTCTGGCAGAATCACTCGTTAATGCTAGAACGTCACCATTTTCCATGATAAAGCTATTTTCTTTTGGAACACCAATTTGTTCAGCTAGTCCGGTATGAATTTTAAGCATTCTGTATTCACCATGGACGGGAACGAAATACTTAGGCTTCATCAAACTAAGCATTAATTTTTGTTCTTCCTGACCACCATGACCAGAAGTATGGATATTATTAACTTTACCATGAACAACTGTTGCACCGGCTTCTGAAAGTTCATTGATTACATGGTTAACACTGATTGTGTTACCAGGAATTGGTGAACTTGAGAATACAACGGTATCACCAGGTTGAATAGATACCTGACGGTGAGTTCCATTCGCAATACGACTAAGCGCAGCCATTGGTTCTCCCTGTGATCCAGTACATAAAATTAGGATCTCGTTAGCGGGTAACGAATTGATATCACGTGCGTCAATTAAGGCGTCATCCGGAATGTTTAAGTAGCCTAATTCACGACCATTTACAATAGCAGCTTCCATACTACGACCAAAGACCGCAATTTTACGACCTTTGGCAACAGCAGCTTCTGCAGCTTGTTGTACTCGAGAGATATTCGAAGCAAAAGTAGCGAATATAATACGACCTTCACCTTTTTCAAAAATTCGTCGAATTGATTTACCAACAAATCTTTCTGATTTTGTGAAATTAGGAATCTCAGCATTTGTACTATCTGATAGTAAACAGAGCACACCATCTGCACCCAGTTGAGCCATTCTTTGTAAATTAGGTGGCTGATTAGTAACAGGTGTCAGATCAAATTTGTAGTCCCCAGTGACTACAATATTACCAGAAGGTGTTTTGATTGCGACACCTAAAGTATCTGGAATTGAATGAGTTGTTCGGAAGAAAGAGACGCTTGTTTTTCTAAATTTAAGAATTGTGTCTTCTTCAATTTCGTGCATTTCTGTTGTAGCAAGTAACCCGTGTTCTTCTAATTTTCCTTTGATTAAAGCTGAAGCCAAGGGCCCAGCGTAAATTGGAACATTAATTTGTTTTAATAAGTAGGGGATACCACCAATATGATCTTCATGACCATGGGTGATAACCAATGCTTTAATTTTCTGCTGGTTAGCAACCAGATACTGAAAATCAGGAATAACATAGTCGATTCCTAATAACTCATCCTCTGGAAACTTAATTCCTGCATCGACGATGATGATTTCATCTTGGAATTGAATACCGTACATATTCTTACCAATTTCACCTAACCCGCCGACTGCAAAAACACCAGTCTCATTATTTTTAACATTTATCTTTTTCATTCAGAAAACTCCGTTATTTCGAAAGCCGGGTTTTCTTTTTCGTATGCTAAAGCTTTTTCTGATAATGTTTCAATGAATTCAATATTGTGAGTTGTTTGTTGACCAACAATACTTTGAGCTTCAATTTCAGAACCTGCTTCGAGGAAAAGCGACTTTGTTTCTTCTCTTTGTGGATTTCTATCCTGTGTTTCTTGGTAATAGACTTTAAAAATCATTTGTAAAACTCCTTTAAATTAAATTGATATCATTTGGTTAAAATGATTTGGAATGGAAATTAGAAACCGAACTGGGGGTTGTTTGCACAACATATAATTTACATTTTATCATATATTATTATTTAAGTATAGAATAGCACGGGTTGAATGGGCCTATAAGGGATAAAAAATATAAAACATGTTATAATTATGTGGAATCTTGGCATAGGAAAGGGCGTGTTTCATGATGTGGACGATAGTTGTAATGACAATTATAATAGTTCTGATTATTATTATTATTTTGAATTATGGTCGATTAAAAAGGAACCGAAAAATTGCCGTTTTTAAAATTGAAAGCAGACGTATTACCGATTCTGCAGTTAAATTTGCTTTGAATCAGCTTCATGGTAATACGTATGGAATTGAATCTAATATTTTAAAAGTGACAGAGATTGTTTCAAAAATTTGGGGTAAAAAAGTTATGGTATTTGAATATCAATTTAAAATGCCAAATCCTTCAAAAGAAAACATCGAAAAAATAAGGAAAAAATTTTCAGGTTCATTTGAAGAATTTGAGATGATGGATCTTGTAAAAAAAGACGTCGGGGCTGTGTCGGCGTTTGAAATTACAGATCTGTGGTATCTGGACGGCCTTTTACATTTAGACGTTGCCTATTTAGTTAATGATGAGACCGTTATGTACACTAAAGATTTAAAAAAAGTCTAGTTGATAATAGCGATACTAAAATGCAAATAAAAAAGTTTCATCAATAATTAAATCATTGATGAAACTTTTTAACTAATTATTCAAGCATAATTGCATCGTTTGGAATCGCAAAAGGTTTATCGTTATTAATATGGTCAAAGAATAAGATACCATTTAAATGATCGATTTCGTGTTGAACCACGATTGCTTCGTAATTCTTCAAGCGAATCTTATGCTGAACGCCCTCAATGTCGAAGTAACGTAGTGTAATACGATCAGCTCGTGGAACATATCCAGGGACATCTCTGTCGACGGATAAGCATCCTTCACCTTCCGATAGGGCTGCGACTTGAACTGATTGACTTAAAATAGTTGGGTTGATTAGCACCTGCTTAAGTGAGGGTTCTTCACCTTCTGGTCCAGGAATTAGTACAGCAGTCATTCGTTTTGAAATGGCTAGTTGTGGTGCAGCCAAACCTACTCCAGCACGTAAATGATATTTTTCAGCTATCTCTTCATCTTGGCTGTTTTCTAAAAACTCCATTAGATCGTGCGCTAGTTGTTTATCATCGTTTGAAAGCGGGAAAGTCATCTCGCTTGATCGGGCTCTTAAAATTGGATTGCCTTCACGAATGATGTTTTTCATTGTAATTTTAATCAAAATGCTACCTCCAAATTAATATTCTACCGTATATTGTAGCATAAAATAATGATATCTGTGATGCATTTGGAAATTAGAGATGTGTTTCGCTTCTTTTAGTTTTTTAAAGAATGTTGTAAAATGAAGGAAATATGAATCTTAAAAATAACCTAGCTAAATTATAAAGGAGTTTAAATATTTATGAATAATAAAATTAATTACCCATTAGAATCGCATTGGACAACTGACGAAATTATTTCTGTAAGTGAATTTTATAAATCGATAGAGTTGGCAAATTCTACTGGTATTGATCGTGAAGAGTTATTATATAATTATCGTGAGTTTAAAAAAATTGTCCCTTCTAAAATGGAAGAAAAACAAATCGGTAGAGCCTATGAGGATGAATCAGGATTTAGTATTTATCGTACAATTAAATTTGCGCGTGAAAATACGAGAGATACCATAAAGATAAACCAATAGGAGGTGGATAGTTTGAATATTGATGAAGTTAATTGCCAGGTTAAAGGTTGGTTAAAAGAAGCACGTGAAAATATCATTCATGCGTTTGGTAATCCATTATCCGTAGAAACAAAAAGTAGCCGAGTTGATCTTGTAACAAATATGGACAAACAAACTGAAAAATTTCTAGTCAATAAAATTCGCGAATTTGATCCAAATGCAAAAATCCTTGGTGAAGAAGGCTTTGGGGATAACATCACTAATCTGGATGGAACAGTTTGGATTGTTGACCCCATCGATGGCACAATGAATTTTGTTAAACAGAAGGATCATTTTGCAATTATGATTGGTATTTATGAAAACGGAATTGGAAAACTAGGGTTTATTATGGATGTCATGAATGATGTTTTATACTCCGGTGGCCCAGAAAATGGCGTTTTTGCTAATGAAAACAAACTTGATAAACCTGAAAACACCTCTTTAAAGGACGGGTTATTAGGTTGTAGCTCACCTATGTTAATGATGGACTACAATCACCTTCAGACAATTGTTAAGCATAGTTCTGGTGCTAGAGTGTATGGTAGCGCTGGAATTGAGTTCATACATATACTACGAGGACAAGAGATTGGATACATTTCGCACTTAAAGCCTTGGGATTTTGCTGCTGGCAAAATTTTGGCGGAAACTCTTGGTATCACTGTTAAAACAATTGACGGGTCAGAGCTTGATATGTTACAATCAGCAAATGTATTAATAGCAACGGAAAACGCACAAGAGGACATTTTAAAACTACTCAATAGTTTTTAGTAGAATCGCGTTGTGGCTGTGACTAACAAGTCGCAGTTTTTTTATGCGATTTATTTATGAAAAAGTATGAAAACTTTTAGTAAGTGTGTTAATTGTCTGCTATAATAGTGAACTGTAGTTATTATTCGTAAAAATATTAGGGATCCAACGAAAGGAAGAACAAACTTGAAAACAAGAGATGACATTCGCAACATCGCGATTATCGCCCATGTCGATCATGGTAAGACGACATTAGTTAATGAATTATTAAAACAATCAGATACATTGGACGGCCATTCAGAAATTAGCGACCGTGCTATGGATACCAATGATATTGAAAAAGAACGTGGTATTACAATTTTATCAAAAAATACTGCTGTTAGAGTTGGCGACAAACAAATTAACATTTTAGATACACCTGGACATGCCGATTTCGGTGGTGAAGTAGAACGTATCATGAAAATGGTTGATGGTGTTTTACTTGTTGTTGATGCTTTTGAAGGAACAATGCCACAAACACGTTTTGTTTTGAAAAAAGCCTTAGAACAACAATTAGTACCTATTGTTGTTATCAACAAAATTGACCGTATGGGCGCTCGTCCACAAGAAGTTGTTGATGAAGTACTTGATTTGTTTATCGAATTAGGTGCCGATGAAGCTCAACTTGATTTCCCTGTTATCTATGCTAGTGCATATAACGGTACATCAAGTATGGATCCAGATATTGAAACACAAAAACATTCTATGGACGACGTTTTTGAAACAATTATCAATACGATTCCTGCACCAATTGATAACAGTGACGAACCATTACAATTCCAAGTTTCAATGTTGGATTATAATGAATACGTTGGTCGTGTTGGTATTGGCCGTGTATTCCGTGGGAAAATTGCTGTTGGTGATCAAGTTTCTGTTATTAAACTTGATGGTTCAGTTCAAAATTTCCGTGTTTCAAAACTTTTCGGTTTCTTCGGTTTAGACCGTGTTGAAATTGAAGAAGCTAAAGCTGGTGATTTAATTGCCGTTTCAGGAATGGATGACATCTTCGTTGGGGAAACTGTAACACCAGTTGATCATCAAGAAGCCCTACCATTGATGCGTATTGATCCACCTACACTTCAAATGACATTCAGAACGAATGATTCACCATTTGTTGGACAAGATGGTAAAAATATTACTGCACGTAAGATGGAAGATCGTCTTAAATTACAATTGCATACTGATGTTTCATTAAAAATTGAAGATACTGACTCTCCTGATGCTTGGGTTGTTTCAGGTCGTGGGGAATTACATTTATCAATCTTAATCGAAACTTTACGTCGTGAAGATTATGAAATTCAAGTTTCACGTCCAGAAGTTATTTATCGTGAACTTGACGGTAAAATGCAAGAACCATTTGAAAGTGTCCAAATTGATACACCTGATGAATATTCTGGTGGTGTTATTGATACAATGGCACAACGTAAGGGTGAAATGATTAACATGGAGACTGGTAACAACGGTCAAACTCGTTTAACATTCTCAGCTCCTACACGTGGTTTAATTGGATATGATTCACAATTCCTTTCAATGACTCGTGGATATGGTATCTTAAATCATACATTCTCTGAATACAAACCTGTCATCCGTAATTGGGAACCTGGTCGTCGTAATGGCGCATTAGTTTCTATTAATTCTGGAAGTGCAACAACATATTCAATCATGAGTATCGAAGAACGTGGTACGATTTATGTAACACCAACTACTGATATTTATGAAGGAATGGTTGTCGGTCAAAGTAGCCGTGAACGTGATATTTCTGTAAATATTACTAAAGGTAAAGCAATGAGTAATGTTCGTTCTTCTAATAAAGATCAAACTGCCTCAATTAAAAAACCAACAATTCTTACACTTGAGGAATCATTAGAATTCTTGAATACTGATGAATTATTGGAAATCACACCAAATAACTTACGTTTACGTAAACGTATCTTAGATACAAATATGCGTGAAAAAGCTCAAAAACAACGTAAAACAGATTCAAAAAAAGGTTAATTTAAAGGGAGTTAAAAATGATTAAGTTCATTTTTAACTCCTTTTTTTATTCATGATAAATAGTAATATATGGTATACTGTTAGAAGTCACGGGAGGAGAAAATCGATGATAAACAACATTTCTAAAGAAGATGCAATGGCGATTCTAAAAGAAGATGCGGTTAAAATAAAAAACCTTGTCAATAAGCAACGAGACACATTGTGTTTGTTAAGTTGTCCTGCGTTTGAAGAAGTCGTTGATACTCAGTTGTTCGGTTTTTCTCGTGAAGTAAACTTTGTGGTGAGATGTGCGCTCATTGAGGAGAAGGCTGGCAAGAAGTTAATTGAAGATCTCGAGTCAGACCTTAATGGTCATTTTCACGCTGAATTTTAAAAATCAAGAAATAAGTTGGATTAAAAATGCAAATATTAAAAAGAATGACTCAAAAATTACAGTATCTCGATTACTATATCTTCATCCCATATCTTATCTTATCTGGAATTGGGGTAGTGATGGTATATTCCGCCAGTTCTTATAAGGTTCAAATGGCTGGTGGTGATCCAACAACATACCTAAAAAAACAATTACTTTTTGCAATTCTGGGTCTAATGGTTGTCTTTTTCATATACGCCATTAAAGTTAATTTTTTTAAAAGTTCCAAATTTATAATTACATTTGGTGCGGTGTCAATCTTGTCGCTTGTCTACGTAGTAGCAAGTGGAAAAACGGTTAATGGCGCCGCAGGGTGGATAAACCTTGGTATTTTTAATGTACAACCCGCGGAAATTAGTAAGATTTTTTTGGTTTTGTTTATGGCACAGCAAGTAGCATTTCGTGAAAATAAAGAGTTGAGTTACGATAGCAGGTATAAGCGTCGATTTATTTATGCAGTTGCGGTAGCCTTACCCTTATTTTTAATTTTGATTGAACCGGATGTTGGTGGATTTATTATTAATGCGAGTGCCGTCTTAATTATTATTTTAGCCAGCGGGTATTCTATCGGAATAACCACTTTAATTTCAGTCGGAGGAATGGGCGGATTGATGTTACTTTTGTCAAAGTTAAAATCTGTTTCCCCTGATTCCGGAGGTCCATTGGCATACATGGCAGGACGATTTGTTGGATTTAGTGATCCATTTAAATATCAACAGTCAAGTGGACAACAACTGGTTAATTCGTATTATGCGTTAAGTAATGGTGGTATTTTTGGAGCTGGTTTAGGGAATAGTATCCAAAAGCGTGGTTATTTACCCGAACCATACACTGATTTTATCTTAGCAATTACGGGAGAGGAACTAGGACTTTTGATGGTCTTGTTCATTTTAATCTTGATTTTTGGCATGATTGGACGAATCGTTTTTATCGGATCTAAAAGTAAAGAAACGTTCCACACTCTATGTTGTTATGGTATTGCAACGTTTATGACAGTACAAACTGTTTTTAACGTTGGTGGTATTTCAGGAATCTTACCCATCACGGGTGTAACATTCCCATTTCTTAGCTATGGTGGATCAAGTATGCTTATCTTAAGTTTTTGTGTAGGTTTAGTTTTAAGCATATCGGCTTTGAGAAAAAAAGATTTAGTAAATAGTAAATAAAAGGAGGTCATAACTAGATGCTTGATGAAGAAGATGAAACTAAATTAGTGATGCAGAAAAGGCAAGGCGTTATTGTTTTTTTATATCATATGAAACAAATTAAGCAATTGAAACGATTTGGAATTATTCAGTACATTTCGAAAAAAATGAAATATGTTGTCATTTATATGAATCAAGAAGACCTACCCGAAACGGTAAAAAAAATTCAAAATTTGAAATTTGTTAAGAAGACAGAAGTTTCCCATCGTCCAGACATCGATATGGATTTTGGGTCCCGTATGGGAGAAAAAGCGTTTAAGCTAACAGATGAAGATCAAGAAAAATTTAAAAATAAAAGTGAGTAAAAAATTATGAGAATAATTTCAGGCGAATATGGTGGTAGAAAGTTAAAAGCAGTTCCCGGTATGGCAACAAGACCAACAACGGATAAAGTCAAAGAATCAATGTTTAATATTATTGGTCCTTATTTTGATGGTGGAAAATCTTTAGACTTGTTTGCAGGTAGCGGTGGACTCAGTATTGAGGCTGTATCCCGAGGTATAGGGCACGCAACTCTAATTGACAAGCAATATCAAGCAATTAAAACAATCAACGATAATATTGCCATTACGAAAGAAGAAGATAAATTTACGGTTTATAAACAAGATGCTGATAAGGCTATTGGACTCTTAAAAGGACGGGAATCATTTGATTTGGTTTTTTTAGATCCGCCTTATAAAACACAAGAAATAATAGATACCATTCAGAAACTTGATAACAGTACACTTTTGAATGGGCAGGCTTTAATTATTTGTGAGACAGATCAGCACGCTAAACTACCTGATGATATTCCTGGATTTAGTTTATTTAGAAGACAAAATTATGGTATCACTCAAGTTACGATCTACCAAAAGGAGAACTAAAATGAATGCAGTTTTTCCGGGAAGTTTTGACCCATTAACGAATGGGCATTTAGATATTATTGTTCGTTCAAGTCAAGTTTTTGATAAAGTTGTTGTCGCGGTTATGACAAATACTAGCAAAAAAGCAATGTTTACGGCAAATGAAAAAGTTGATTTAATAAGTGAGGCTATTTTTGAGTTACCAAATGTAGAGGTGGTTGCCGTTGAATCAGATTTAACAATTAATTTAATGCATAAATTAGATTCTAAAATAATTATCCGTAGCGTAAGAAATAATGCAGATTTTGAATACGAAAAAGATATTGCATTAATGAACAAGGAGCTCGATAGCACAGTTGAAACAATCTTAATGTTGGCAAATTCCAAGTTTGCTCATGTTTCATCTAGTTTAATGAAAGAAATTTTTAAATTTGATGGTGATATATCAAATATGGTGCCGCCTCATGTAAAACAAGCTATGCTTGAAAAGCGTTATGAAAAATAATTTATTTTGGATTCGTTATAAACGGTTGATTCTCATGTTTTTTGGTGTATGTGTGTTGACATTTGTTATATTAATGCCCTTGCCTTATTACATTGAATCACCCGGGACTGCAGAATCTGTTGGTGACCATTTAGTTGTAGATCATAAAAAAGATAACAAAAATGGTGATTTTTTGCTAACAACGGTTTATGTCCAGAAAGCCAGCCCGATGACACTGTTGTACAGTAATCTATTTGGTAAATATGATGAAATTCTGAGTGAAAATGAAGTAACAGGCGGTAGTTCGAATCAAGAATATGATGTTTTACAAAGATATTATATGGCTGATTCAATCAATCAAGCTAAATTTGTGGCTTTTAAGGCAGCCCATAAAAAAGTATCCCTAGAATTTCAAGGCGTTTATGTCATGTCCGTTTTGGAGAAATCTAATTTTTACCGTGATCTTAAGCCAGGTGATGTGATAACTAGCATTGATAATAAAAAATTTGCCAGTGAAAAAGGTTTTATTTCGTATGTTAGTTCCCAAAAAAATGGTCAAAAGGTACGGGTTAAAGTTAAACGTAAAGGTGTTTCAAAAATAGTTGTAGGAAAATTGATGCCTTTAGATAAGACTAAAAAATCGGGATTAGGAATAACTCTAATCAATAAAACCAATGTTGAAACGGAAATACCGGTTAAGGCTAACGTTGCATCATTGGGTGGTCCATCAGGCGGATTAATGTTTACTTTACAAATTTATACCCAGTTGATGGATGTTGATATTAGACATGGACAAAAAATTGCTGGGACCGGAACGATGTCTTCTAACGGTGAAGTGGGAGACATCGGTGGGATAGATAAGAAAATTGTTGCAGCGGATAAAGAAAATGTCTCAATATTTTTTGCGCCTAATAATGAGCTTTTAAGTGCCGAGTTAAAAAGTGACCCTAATGCGTTAAACAATTACCAATTAGCGAAAAAAACGGCAAAACAAATTGGATCTAACATGAAAGTTATTCCTGTTAAAAAATTTAGCGATGCACTAAACTATTTAGAAAATATAAAAAACAGTTCTCATTAATAAGTGAGAACTGTTTTTTTGCGTATTTAATAGTGAACGGGAGGTGAATGAAATGGATCGAATTAAAGAGTTTTGAACTGAACATCAGCGAGTAGTCATAGGTTGTGTTATTGCCGCAATTATAGGCACAATATTTTTACTTTTTACGCTACATGAAAATGGTACAAAAAATGAGTTAGCGGTATCTACCATCTCTAGTGTGACATCATCTAGTTCAGAAAAAAGAAGCAGTAATCATGAGGGATCTTCAGATGGCGCAAAAATTGTTGTTGATATTAAAGGAAATGTAAAGAGTCCGGGTATTTATACAATGAGAGTTGGAATGAGGATTAGTCAGGCAATTGATTCGGCGGGTGGATTTCTGTCTAGTGCGGACCAAAAACAGATTAATTTAGCTCAAAAGGTTACGGATGAGATGATTATTTATGTACCAGCAAAAGGAGAAATAAAATCAAGTCCAGCAGTAATGAATGCCGGGCAAAGTTCTTCTGGAGTAAACACGGAGTCTACCTCAAATAGTAATGAAAAATCGAATGGCGGACAAACGGTCAATCTAAATATGGCAACAAAAGAGCAACTGCAAGAATTGACGGGAATTGGGCCTAAAAAAGCAGAACAAATCTTACAATATAGAGAAGAACATCAATCATTTAAAACTACTGATGAAATAAAAGAGGTTGGCGGTATAGGAGACAAGACATTTGAAAGTCTAAAGGACTCATTATCTGTCTAACTTCTTTTACTAACTTATTTTTGATATACTATAAAAAAATGAAAGAAGGAAATGCATAAATGGCTGATAACAGAATTCCTTGGGACCAATATTTCATGACGCAAGCAGCGTTATTATCACTAAGAAGCACCTGTGAACGATTATCTGTTGGTGCGATACTCGTTAGAGATAAACGCATTATTGCAGGCGGGTATAATGGAGCCGTTTCAGGCGATGTGCACTGCATAGATGAGGGATGTTATCTTGTTGACGGTCACTGCGTTCGAACAATCCATGCAGAAATGAACGCTGTTTTACAATGTGCGAAGTTTGGATCAGTAACTGATAATTCAGAAATTTATGTTACAGATTTTCCTTGTTTACAATGTACGAAGATGCTTCTCCAGTCGGGTGTTAAAAAGATTCATTATTTACGTAATTATCACAACGATGATTATGCTATTTCTTTACTGGAAAGAAATCATGTTAGTTTTGAACAAGTTAAGGTTGATAAAAATTATATTGAAGAAATCGTTCTGAATAAAATCTTTTCCGAATAAAGTCAATTGAAGCAGTTGATCTATTTTTTGTAACGATACTTGTGGGACTAGTTAGTGTGTGGATGGTTACTTTTAATCTAATTTGGATTATTCTTATTGTTATTATTTTTATCCGAATCATCGCATTGAAACGTGCACTTACTATCTATATTTGTTGCGCTTGTATGATTGGTTTTGGAATTTATTTTTATGGGAATACACAAGGAAACCAGAAACAAATACCGATTGAAAAAGAAGTGCATGGTGTTACAATAAAAATTTATCCTGATGATTACTCGACAAATGGAGATTTAGTTAGTTTTGAAGGTCAAATCGTTTCTGATTCACAGAAGATTCGAGGGTTTTATAATTGTAAAACTCAGGCCGAACTTAATCGAATTAAACGTAACCAACAGACACAAATAATTAATGCCGACGTTAAAATACAAATGATAAAACCACCAACAAATGAGAACGAGTTTAATTATCAAAGTTTCATGCGTACTAAATCTATTTACAATGGTTTAACCGTTATAAAAGTTAACAGTAAACTAAGTAATCAGGTAACGTTTTCGATTGAAACTGTCCTGAACAAGTTACATGAAATACGTGCTCAACTAAAAAGTTATTTTAGTTCGTTATCAAATCCGCTTGATAAATTTTTAAATGCCTTAATAATTGGTGATAAAACGCAAGATTTTAATCAAGATTTAGAGTCAGTTAGACAATTAGGATTAATTCATCTTTTCTGTTTATCAGGGTTACACGTGTACTATTTTGTGATGCTGATAGGGACACTAGGAAATTGGCTGTTCATCCCAAGAGAAACGATGAATAAAATAGTTCTTTTGTTACTACCGTGTTATTTAGTCATTGCAGGGGAATCAAGTAGTTTACGACGCGCAATTTTTATGTGTATGGTTCAAATTGCCTGTGAATTAATGGGTAAACCTGTTCAAGGAATTATTATCTGGTGTCTCGCTTTATTAATGGGTCTACTAATTGAACCTCAACTACTATTAACCTTTGGGGGACAACTTAGTTACTTGATGTCTTTACTGTTAATTTTTATGGAAAACAAAGGTAATTTTGAATCAGGCGTATGGCTGAATTTGTTTAGTCTACCGTTTATTTTATTTAACGTGTACCAGTGGAATGTATTATCAATTGTACTCAGCATATTTATAATTCCGGTCTTTGAGTTTTTAATTTTACCGATTGTGATTTGTGGCGGGATAATAGGTCATCATTTTCAGAATATAACTGAATTAATAAATAATTTACTAAATTTATTTATTAATTTCTGTGAGAAATTGGCCAATTTACCTTTGAACATAACTTTTGGGAAACCAGGCTTAATTGCATGCGTTTGCTTACTAATATGCTCCCTTGCTTGTTACCTTCGTCAGGCAAGTATTAAAAGATGGGTTGTTCTTTTTACGTTATATATGGGTCTATTTTTGTGGATACATTTTCCAATGCGACAAGAAGTTGTTTTCTTTGATATTGGGCAGGGAGATTCAACCTTAATAAGGGAACCGTTTAACCAAAAAATAACGTTAATAGATACCGGGGGTAAAGTTCATTTTAAAATGGATGATTGGCGAACGCGAAAAGAATATCAGACTTCTGGCGAGAAAATCATTGCTAATTATTTATTAAGTCAGGGAATTAGTCATTTGGATTATCTATATTTAACGCATCAAGATGCCGATCACATAGGTAATTTTCCATCAATTTTAAAAAAGATTTCTGTTGATAAGATGGTTGTGCCGCTGGGGATGGAGCAATTACCGCAATTTGTTAAAAAAATTAAATCTACTCACGCACCAAAAAAACTGATACCAATGACAGATGCTGGTGAAAAACTAGATTCCGGGTTGACCGTATTACATCCGTTTGTTGCTGGTGCCGGTAAAAATGAAGATTCGTTGGTTTTGTTTGGTGAAATTGGGGGATTTAAGTACTTAATTACTGGAGATTTGGATCAAGCAGGTGAGAAAAAAGTGATTCAAAAATATCCCGACTTACAAGTTTCTATCTTGAAAACGGGACATCATGGAAGTAAGACGGCGACTAATCCTTTATTTGTTGAACAGTTGAAACCAAAGTTGGCGATTATTTCTGCCGGAAAGAATAACAGGTATGGTCATCCCCACCAAGAGACGCTTGAGACTTTAAAAAAATATCGGGTGCCTTTTGTAAGCACGGCAGAGCATGGTATGATAAGTATTAGGAAGTTTCAGAATAACAAAGAAAAGATTGAAGTTTTTAACAATGAAAAGAGCTGATAGATATGAACTCACAATCAATAATTAAATCCTTATCCCTTGAAAATGTGCAGCCGGTGAATCTTGTATTAGGTAACGAAACATATTTAATGGAGGACGTGAAGAAGGCGTTCACTAACTTAATACCAGAAGAAGAGAGAACGATGAACCTTGGAAAATATGATATGGAAGAGGTCCCGCTGGCTAAAGCGTTAGATGACGCAATGTCCGTTCCCTTTTTTGGTGATAAAAGACTTGTTTTTATTCAGAATCCTTATTTCCTTACATCTGATACTAAAAAAAGAAAAATAGAACATGATATTGAAGGCTTTTTAAATTACCTGACACATCCTGAGCCAACTAGTATCGTGGTTATATTTGCGCCATATAAAGAATTGGACGGCCGAAAAAAAGTTAGTAAACAACTAAAAAAATCGAGTCTGATTATTGATAATCAACCATTAAACGAACGTGGTACACGGCAATTTATTGCCCAGGAGATGGAAAATAAATCTTTTGAGATTGATAAAAATGCATTAGATTTATTTTTAGAAAGAACAAATTCGGAATTATCAATCATTATGAATGAGTTGCCAAAGCTATTTTTATATAATTTTGAGACACATCGTATTACACTTTCATCGGTTGAGAATTTAATTTCTAAGACCTTAGAACAAAATATATTTGATTTAGTGGACGTTGTCATTTCAAATAATATTGAAAAGTCAGTAACTTTATATCATGATTTAATTTTACAAAATGAAGAGCCCATCAAAATCAATGCGATACTGCTCGGACAATTCAGATTATTACTTCAGGTGAAGATTTTACAAGATAAAGGTTATTCACAAGGCGATTTGGCAAGCGTTTTAAAAGTACACCCTTATCGAATTAAACTGGCACTTCAGAAAGTAAAAAAATTTAATCGACATGATTTACGGAAAATATACCTAGCACTAATTGATTTAGAAAAAACAATGAAAACAACGCAACAAGACCAAGAAGGGCTTTTTTCTTTATTTATGCTTAAAATTAATCAAGTAAATGTATAAAAAAACACCCAGTAGATTATAATCTACTGGGTGTTTTTGAAAACTTATTTAGCGTAACGAGCAGCCATACGAGACTTATCACGAGCAGCTTTGTTTTCTTTGATCAAACCTTTAGAATGTGCTTTGTCGATTGCAGTAATAGCAGCTTTGTATAAAGCATCTACGTTATCGGCGCCGGCAGTCTTAGCTTGTTCAAATTTCTTTACAGCAGTACGCATTGTGCTTAATTGAGCAGCATTTCTAACGTTTGCTTTTTCATTCGTTTTTACACGTTTAATTGCAGATTGAATAATTGGCATTTAAGTCACCTCCACTTATCATGATCACCTTATTGGTTCTCAACAAATATTTCAACAACCATTATTATACCTAACCAATTTAGTTAATGCAACGAAAACTTGTAAAGGATTTTTACTTGATAGTAATTGACAGGTTTCGTAAGTTATAAAAAACTTGCAAAATGTTCTGAATTTTAGTAAAGTTAGATTTGTTCCAAAGAACCTTTAACTTAGTTTGTTGACGTCTCACCGACGACTTACTCGGTTATAGGCATTTAGATTCAGAAAGGTGGGAAACACTAATGGCAATTACAAACGAAAAGAAAACAGAAATTATGAAGGATTATGCTCGTCAAGAAGGCGATACAGGTTCTGCTGAAGTACAAATCGCTGTACTTACTGCAGATATCGTTGAATTGAATGCACATATTGGCGTTCATAAAAAAGATTTCGCTTCACAACGTGGTTTGATGAAGAAAATCGGACATCGTCGTAACCTTTTAGCATATTTACGTAACAAAGATATTCAACGTTACCGTGAATTGATCCAACGCTTAGGTCTTCGTCGTTAAAACTAAAAGCAAAACTCTTATATAGGAGTTTTGCTTTTTTTATTTAGAAAAATTAGAATGACTCGATGTAATAAGTGAGCTAAATGCAAAACGTTCATAAATTTTATGGTATAATTGAGATTCAAATAAAGAAAAAGAAGGTTTTTTTCAATGGACGGATATAGAGTTGCAGTGGTCGGCGCTACAGGCGCCGTTGGAACAAGAATGATTCAAATGCTTGAAGAAACGAGTCTACCTATTGACAGTATTAAATATTTGGCATCTAAACGTTCTGCGGGACAAGTTTTAAAATTTAAGGGTCAGGATGTTACTGTAGAAGAAACAACGCCTGATTCTTTTGAGAATGTTGATTTGGCTTTATTTTCTGCCGGTGGCGGTGTATCAAAAAAATTCGCACCTGAAGCAATTAAACGGGGCGCGGTTGTGGTGGATAACACCAGCGCGTTTAGAATGGATCCAGATGTTCCATTAGTTGTTCCAGAGGTTAACGAGAAGGCGCTTTATGAACATAAGGGCTTAATTGCTAATCCTAATTGTTCAACCATTCAGATGGTTGTGGCTTTGGAACCAATTCGTAAAAATTATGGATTGAAAAAAGTAGTCGTTACGACAATGCAGGCCGTTAGTGGTGCCGGAAACTTAGCTATTCAAGAATTAAAAGATGAAACTCAAGCTTATCTTGATGGTGAAGAGATGCAAGCAGGCATTTTACCCGCCTCAGGCGATAAAAAGCATTATCCTATTGCCTTTAATCCGCTGCCTCAAATTGATGTTTTTGAAGATACGGGCTATACGCATGAAGAATGGAAAATGATTCATGAAACTAAAAAAATAATGTCTGATCAAGATATTCAGGTAACCGCAACTTGTGTGCGCGTACCGGTAGTCGTTAGCCATTCAGAATCCGTATGGTTTGAAATTGAGAGTCATGACGCTTCTGTTAAAAAGATTCAAAATATTCTTTCAGATGCTCCTGGTGTTGTTCTACAAGATGATCCAGAACACCAGATTTACCCACAAGCAATTAACGCTACGGGTAAAAAGGATACGTTCGTCGGTCGCGTTAGAGCTGATTTAGAGCAAAATAACGCATTTCAATTGTGGGTTGTCTCAGACAATTTATTAAAAGGTGCCGCTTGGAATTCAGTTCAAATTGCTGAAAAATTACATGAATTAGACCTACTAAGAGTCCCAAAATAAAAATGAAGGGAGTAAATTAAATGTTTAAAAACGTAGATATTATGACAGCAATGGTAACGCCATTTAATGATCAGAATCAAGTCGACAATGATCGATTAAAAAAGTTAATTGAACACTTAATTTTGACGGGTTCAAAAGGTATTTTAGTCAATGGAACAACTGGCGAATCTCCAACACTGAGTGAAGAAGAAAAAATAAGTTTAATTAAAGAAACTGTAAGTCTTGCGAACGGAAGAGTACCCATTATGGCGGGAACAGGTTCAAATAACACAATGGAAACAATTCGGTTTACGAATGAAGTTGCGAATATTTCGGGTGTGGATGCGGCATTAGTTGTTGTGCCATATTATAATAAGCCTAATCAAAAAGGTATGATTGCGCATTTTGAAACAATTGCTAGTGCAACAGAATTACCCATCTTTATCTATAATATTCCTGGACGTACAGGTGTTACCATGTCTGTTGAGACAATTGTTAAACTATCAGCCAACAAGCAAATTGTCGGCATCAAGGATTGTACAGGTAGTGAAAACTTAAGTATTATTATTGAACAAACGCCTGATGATTTCTTCGTATATACTGGTGAAGATGCTGATAGCTTAACCGCAAAAGTACTTGGTGCTAATGGCGTTATTTCAGTTGCAAGTCATATTTTTGGTAACGAAATGACAAAAATGTACCGGGCTTTGAGCGAAGGAAATATTAAACTTGCAGGAGATATTCAAAGAGAGTTGACGCCAAAAATGGTCGCACTTTTTGCTTTACCTTCTCCAGGTCCGGCTAAAGCTGCTTTAAATTATCGAGGTATCCATGTGGGTGACTGTCGATTACCAATCCAATCGTTGACTAAAGATGAAACGAAGCAATTAATAGAAACATTAAAAATATAAAATATGTAAGAGGTGAAGTAATGAGCAAGGTTAAAATAATTCCACTTGGTGGCGTTCGAGAGAATGGTAAAAATATGTACGTTGTTGAAGTGGACGAAGATTTATTTATTTTTGATTCTGGATTAATGTATCCAGAAAATGGGTTGTTAGGAATTGATATTGTCATTCCTGACTTCAGCTACTTGAGAGAAAATAAAGACCGAATAGTTGGTGTTTTCTTAACTCATGGACATGCAGATGCAATTGGTGCATTAGCATACTTTGTGAGCGAGTTTGACGTGCCCGTTTTTGGGTCAGAATTGACTATCGCGTTAGCAAAAATTAATATTGCGGATGATCCTAAAGCAAGTAAATTTAATGATTTTCACGTTGTTAATGATCAGACTGAAATTGATTTTGGAAAAACGACAATTTCATTCTTTAAAACAACCCATTCAATCCCAGAATCATTGGGAATTGTTCTAGGTACTGATGAAGGTCAAATTGTGTACACAGGTGATTTTAAATTTGATCAAGCTGCGGCACCAGCTTATCAAACAGACTTTGGAAGATTAGCCGAAATTGGTAAAAATGGCGTTTTGGCATTATTGAGTGATTCAGCTAACGCCGAAAATCCTTTTCCAACGGTTAATGAAAGTGCAATAGATGAATATATTAATGAAACTTTTGAATATCAAAAAGGACGCATTATTGTTGCCTGCGTGGCATCAAATATACTCCGAGTACAACAAATTTTAAATGCCGCTAATGAAAGTCATCGTAAAGTGATATTAACGGGCCATGATGTTGAGAAAATCGTTAAAACGGCTATGGATTTGAATAAAATCATTCTTCCTGATGAGAAATTGATTGTTCCAATGAGTGATATTAGTAAATATGATGATGATCAATTAATAATCCTGGAAACTGGCAAGATGGGTGAACCCTTAAAATCATTACAACGAATGGCTTTAAATCAACATGAATCTATTAATATTCATGAAGGAGATCTTGTCTTCATTACAACGACGACATCAAAGGCTATGGAAACAAATGTTGCAAAAACAAGGGATCTTATTTATCGTGCGGGAGCTGATGTGAAAGCCATTTCTGACGAACTAAATTCGTCAGGCCATGCTGGACAAAATGACTTGCAATTAATGATTAACTTAATGAAACCTAAATATCTGGTACCCATTCAGGGCGAGTATCGTTTACTCGCGGCGCACGCCGATTTGGCCCATACTTTAGGGATGCCATATGACCATATCTTCATTACTGGTAAAGGTGACGTTTTAAGTTACTCAGAAGGTAAAATGAATTTAGGCTCGCAAGTTGAAGCTGGTAACACAATGATTGATGGTATCGGTGTTGGTGATATTGGTAATATTGTATTAAGAGATCGTAAAATTCTTTCTGAAGATGGTATTTTTATTGCGGTTGTTACCATTGATCGCAAAAAGAAGAAAATCATTAATAAACCTAAAATTACGTCGAGAGGGTTTGTTTATACAAAAACGAGTCTTGATTTGATTGAAAAAAGTGCAGAAATCGTTTCAGAAACGGTACAAGATAATTTAAACAATAAAGAATTTGATTGGGGACATCTAAAACAGGATGTTCGTGAAAAAATGAGCCATTTCTTATATGAACAAACAAAACGACGTCCAGTTATTTTGCCTGTCATAATGGAAATTAATCAATACCATAGAAAACCATCTAAACCGAAAGAAGTTAAACCGGCCGATGTAAAAAGCAATGAAAAATAAACAAAAAAGATAACACAATGCTGTTATCTTTTTTTTATAAATAATAAATAGAGGACATTATGCCAGATATTATTCCGTTTCCCGACCAAGAAAAACAAAATTATCAATTAGCAAAAAAAGCCATAATTGAAAAAAATTATCAATTAGCAACTCAGCTTTTTACAAAGAACTATATTGGGCATCGAAGCTTTAAAACAAATAAATTATTAGTTAACGCATTGGTTTTAGCTGAGCAATTTGATGAGGCATTAGTTATTGCTGACGAATTTTATGGTGAGTACTTAAAGCGTGGCGATCAATTCGCAATTTATATAAATATTTTGTTGAAAAATAATAAATTTATTCAGGCATGGAAATTGGTCAAACAACAACCTTTTGCGACGCCGATTGTTGAGAATGCAGAAAGCGAATACCGAGAAAATTCAGGCAAGCAGTTAAGACAAAATGAACGACAATTTTCGCATTTAGGCTCAATGGACTTCTTCGGACAGCAACAAATCGTTCAGATCGGGTTAATCTTGCCAAAAAAAGAATTTATTGAGGCATGCCAAATTATATTTATTGATAAAGATGTGCATCCAATCATTAAATCAAGTTTGTTACAGGAAGTTCAGAGCATTCCTAATAATATTGATATATTGGATTATTTATGGATTGACGGTACGCACAAAAAAATAAGCATGAAAAATTTAGTTGCGAATGAAAACGAGCCAGTGGTTCGAAAAATCAATCAATTAACTAAAAATGATGATGGAACCGTTGATGTGCAATTAAATAAATCTTTAAACCACATGTTAAATTTAAAATTAGGAATGATTTATCCCTTTGCAGGGCTGTTTTTGGATGTTGAGGAGGAATGGATTGAGTTGGTTAAGAATGAATTAGGAATTGAATCTACCTTTAAGACCACTGAAAATTTAAAAGATATGATTTCGTTAGATCAATTAATTTCTAGAGAATTAACCGAAATAATGAATTAACAATAGGTAGGGCTAGCCGTTTTTAACAATCTATGATATTCTAACAAGGAATCCAAAATTTCACTTAGATTTAGTTGTATGAGTGTAGATTTAACCAGGTTATTTTAAGACGAGATAAAAAGTTTCAGTATTCTTTAAATAGGTATTTACAAAACTCTAAACAGTCTATATAATATTTTAAGGATTCTTCTTTATTTAAATGATAATGTATTTTGTTATTTAATGGGGAAGTAGTATAATAAAAACAAAGAATCATCAGGGTTAGATTTTCTAAAACTGTTTTATTCTTACAAAAACATTAGGAGGCTCTTATTCATGGCAAAAGAACATTACGAACGAACAAAACCCCATGTTAATATTGGTACTATCGGACATGTCGATCACGGAAAGACAACTTTAACAGCTGCAATCAGTAAAGTATTATCAGACAAAGGTTTCGGTGAAGCAGCAGATTTCGCTTCAATCGATGCCGCACCTGAAGAACGTGAACGTGGTATTACTATCAATACTGCCCATGTTGAATACGAAACAGCTGCACGTCATTACGCACATATCGATGCTCCAGGACATGCTGATTACGTTAAAAACATGATCACTGGTGCTGCACAAATGGATGGTGCTATCTTAGTTGTAGCCGCAACTGATGGCCCTATGCCTCAAACACGTGAACATATCTTACTTGCTCGCCAAGTGGGTGTTGACTACCTTATCGTGTTCTTGAACAAAACTGATTTGGTTGATGATGAAGAATTATTAGACCTTGTAGAAATGGAAGTTCGTGAATTATTAAGCGAATACGATTTCCCAGGCGATGATATTCCTGTTATCCGTGGTTCAGCTCTTAAAGCCCTTGAAGGCGATCCAGAAGCTGTAAAACAAGTTGAATTGTTAATGGATACTGTTGATTCATACATCCCAACACCAGTTCGTCCTACAGACCAACCATTCTTGATGCCAGTTGAAGATGTATTTACAATCACTGGTCGTGGTACTGTTGCTTCAGGTCGTATTGACCGTGGTACAGTTAAAGTCGGAGACGATATTGAAATTGTTGGTTTACATGAAGATGTTCTTAAAACAACAGTTACAGGTATCGAAATGTTCCGTAAGACACTTGACGAAGGTGAAGCCGGCGATAACGTTGGTGCTTTACTCCGTGGTATCGATCGCGAACAAATCGAACGTGGACAAGTTCTTGCCCAACCTGGTTCAATCAAGACTCACAAATTATTCAAAGGCGAAGTTTATATCCTTTCTAAGGAAGAAGGTGGACGTCATACTCCATTCTTCTCAAACTACCGTCCTCAATTCTTCTTCCATACAACTGATGTTACTGGTGTTATTGAATTGCCAGAAGGCGTAGAAATGGTTATGCCTGGTGATAACGTTACATTTACAGTTTCATTAATCGCCCCAGTTGCTATTGAAAAAGGTCTTAAATTTACTGTTCGTGAAGGTGGCCGTACTGTTGGTGCCGGAGTTGTTTCAGAAATTGACGATTAATTTTTAATTAAATTAAAAATAAGAAATTCGGAAAGCTTTTGCTTTCCGAATTTTTTTTTATAATCATTTACAATCTAGCAACGATACGGTAAAATAGACAAGTATATAAAGAGTACGAATATAAAATTTTTGTTCTATCGGAGGGAAAACAATGTCAGCAAAATTTGAAAAACAAGGTAAAAACAATGGAGAAATTACATTCGAAATTGAAACTGATAAAATTAAAGAAGGATTAGAAAAAGCTTTCTTAAAAGTTAAGAAAGATTTAACTGTTCCTGGATTCCGTAAAGGAAAAGTTTCACGTCAAGTATTTAACAGAATGTACGGTGAAGAATCATTGTATGAAGATGCTTTAAACATCTTATTGCCAGAAGCATATGAAAAGGCACTTGAAGAAGTTAAAGTATCACCAGTTGATCAACCTGATATTAACATTGACAGTTTAGAAAAAGATTCTACATGGGTACTTAAAGCTAAAGTTACACTTCAACCAGAAGTTGAACTAGGAGATTACAAAGGCCTAACTGTTCCTAAACAATCACGTCGAGTAACGAAAAAAGATGTTGAAGATAACTTAGAAGCAAAACGTCAACAACAAGCTGAACTTGTGCTTAAGGAAGATGAAGCAGCTGTTTCTGGCGATACCGTGATTATTGATTTTGAAGGTAAAGTTGATGGTGTTGCATTTGATGGTGGTAAATCAGAAAACTATACTCTTGAATTAGGTTCAAATTCATTTATTCCTGGATTCGAAGATCAATTAGTTGGACATAAAGCGGGCGAAGATGTGGACGTAACAGTTACATTCCCTGAAGATTACCAAGCAGAAGACTTACGTGGTAAAGAAGCTATATTTGCTGTTAAAGTTCATGAAGTTAAGGGTAAAGAACTTCCAGAAATGGATGATGAATTTGCTAAAGATGTTGATGAAGAAGTTAACACTCTTGAAGAATTACAAGCAAAAACAAAAGATCAAATTAAAGAAACAAAAGATGCAGCGGCTAAGGAAGCTATTCAAGATGCAGCAATCGAATTAGCAGTTGATAATGCTAAAGTTGATGAAATACCTAACTCAATGATTGAAGAAGACGTTCATCGTCAAATGGATCAATACCTTGCAAACATGCAACAACAAGGAATTGATACTAAGATGTACTTCCAATTGACAGGTACAAGTGAAGATGACTTACACAAACAATTTGAAGAAGGCGCAGAACGTCGCGTTAAAACAAACCTTGTGTTAGAAGCTATCGTTGCTGCTGAAAAGATTGAACCTTCAGAAGAAGAAGTTTCATCTGAAATTTCAAACTTAGCAGAACAATATGGTATGGAAGAAGATGCAGTTCGTTCTGCTCTTTCAGACGATATGGTTAAGCATGATATTGCTATCAAAAAAGTTGTTGACGAATTAGCCGAATCAGCAGTTGAAGAAGCTAAAATGAAAAAATAATCCGCTAATTTTGATTAGTTGATTTAAACGAATGAGATTGGGGCGGGTTTTTGGCTTCAGTCTTTTTTGTTAAGCGGATTTAAATTCAAATATTCGCGAAATAGCGGTAAATTTGATAGAATGTATATACGTGAAATAAAAGACTATTAGAGAAAATATGAGGTGAGAGAATGTTTGAAAATACTGAAGAAGGTGGACCCGTGAACTGTTCTTTTTGCGGTAAATCACAAGATCAAGTAATGAAAATTGTAGCTGGTCCTGGCGTATATATTTGTAATGAATGTGTTGATTTATGTAAAGAAATCATCGATGAGGAATTCAGAGAACAAATGTCTTCTGAACCTTTACTTGTGTTGAAACCACAGGCAATTATGAATAAACTTAATAATTATGTAATTGGGCAAGATCAATCTAAGAAAACGTTGTCTGTTGCCGTGTATAACCATTACAAACGCGTTAACCATATGCTAGAAGTTGAAGCGGACGATAACGATGAAACTGAATTACAAAAAAGTAATATCTGTTTAGTTGGTCCTACTGGGTCTGGTAAGACGTATTTAGCACAAAGTTTGGCTAAGATTTTAAATGTGCCATTCGCTATTGCAGATGCAACCACATTAACAGAGGCTGGATATGTTGGAGAAGATGTTGAAAATATTCTTTTAAAATTATTACAGAGTGCTGACTACGATGTTGCAAAAGCTGAAAAAGGTATTATTTATATAGACGAAATTGATAAAATTGCAAAGAAAAGTGAAAATGTGTCAATTACGCGTGACGTTTCTGGAGAGGGTGTCCAACAAGCCCTTTTGAAAATTCTTGAAGGTACAGTTGCTAGCGTTCCGCCTCAAGGAGGTCGTAAACACCCTCAACAAGAATTAATTCAAATTGATACTAAGAATATCTTATTTATTGTTGGTGGCGCATTTGCTGGAATTGAAACGATGGTAAAAAATCGTTTGGGCGATAAAACAATCGGTTTTGGAGCTGATTCGGGTACCGAATCAATTGATGAAGAAAATAGTGTCATGCAACAAATTATTCCAGAAGATTTATTGAAATTTGGTTTAATTCCTGAATTTGTTGGTCGTTTACCGATTATGACTGCTTTAGAAGAATTAAAAGAAGATGATTTGGTTAGAATTTTAACGGAACCTAAAAATGCATTGGTTAAACAATATACCAAACTGGTTGAATTAGATGGTGTTACGCTTGAGTTTGAGCCTGAAGCATTATCTAGAGTTGCTGAACTCGCCATTAAACGTGATACCGGGGCACGTGGATTACGCTCGATTATTGAAGAAACAATGCGGGATGTGATGTTTGATATTCCAAGTCAAGAAGATATTGAACGTGTGATTATTACTAAGGCAACGGTAGACCAAACTGAAGGTTCTCTAATAAAAAAAGGTAACACAAAAGCGGCATCTTAAAGTTATTGACCTTCAAAAATAGTGAGTATACGCTAAAAAAAAGATAATGGCTCTTAATCTAAATGTAGTATAATGAATTTAAGGTTAATAATTTTAATAAATAATAAAGGGTGGACGTCATGAATAAAACATTAAAAAAAGCGCTTTTATTTGGGTTTTCTGGGGCATTACTAGGTGGACTTGGCTTATTTAATAAGTCAGTTGAAGCTGCAGCTCCCGCAAATAATATTGGCTACAGTGTACAGAGTATTCAATCTGATAAACAAGTTAAAGAAAGTCTGAAGCAATCGTATTTTGATATGCAGTTAGACGCTAAGGCGGAAGAAACAATTTCTGTTAAAATTTTTAATTCTTCAGATAAGGCATTAAAAATTAGAAATGCTGTTTACACTGCTTCAACTAATGATAATGGGCAACTTGAATACACGAAAAAGTTAGAAAAAAAGGATATTGATAAATCAATGAAATATCCTTTAGCATCATTAACTAAGATGGATTCAGGAAGCGTAGTAACGGTTCCTGCTAAAGGAAGCAAAATTGTTAAGGCCACAATTACCATGCCAAAAGATAGCTTTGATGGTGTTCTATTAGGTAGTTGGTACTTTGAAAAGGTTGATGATTCGGCTAAAGCATCAAGTAATAAAAAAGGGATTTCAATATCAAATGCGTACTCATATGCGATTGGTATTAAGATTTTAGAAAAGAAAACTGTTGAGCCGAATATGAATTTATTATCAGTTAAAGCTGGTATGCGAAACTATCGTAAAGGTGTGTTCCCCGTATTCCAAAATGATACGGCTGTAATTATTCCTAAATTAACGATTAAATCGCAAATTATGAAAAAGGGTTCATCAACGGTCTTACAAGAAACAACGTTAAAAAACCTGTCGATGGCACCTAATTCGAACTTTAAGTTCCCAATGCTCTATGATAAGGGACAATTAGAATCTGGTGACTATACGTTAAAAGCCGTGGCAACGAGTGGTAAAAACACTTGGAATTTTAATAAGAACTTTACAATCACGAATGACGATGCTAGCAAATATAATAAAGAGGCCATCGCTGATCCAAAAAAACCAATGAATCCATTATGGTATGTTGCATTAGGTCTTGGTCTTGCAATCTTATTTGTATTAATCTTTTTCCTTATTAAGAGATATGTTGATAAGAAAAAAGCTGATAAGTAAGTACTTAATATTTTTATTTATTTTGTTTAATATGTTTGCGGCGACCAAGAGCGTGTCTGCGGATATTTTGTATGGGTATGAAACAATACCTGATGCGGTTAACTCGCATGTTAAAAAAGATGGATCAGGATATCAAGCTTACTCTGATGGCGATAACGTGAAGTCACCGTATCTACAAATTGTTGCGACTGACGGATTAACGCCATCGTGGCAGCTAAGAGGTAGGTTAAAATATAGATCAAATGGGATTGTTCGGGTTAACGTGGTACGACCAGAGTTGCAGGCCGGATTAAACAATATACCAGAGACCGATGGTAATCTGATTTCTGGAGATTCAATTAATCTGTTGACGAATGCGAAAGATAGCAGTGGAGAATATTTATTTTATTGGCCTCACACTTTATTTCAAATTTTGACAACGCGGGTTGTAACACATTCTGAAATACAAATGGTCTGGATTATTCAAATGGCCGCAGTAAAATAAAAACATTACAACATTTAGGTAGTCTACTCGATGTTGTAATGTTTTTTTGATTTAGATTAAGTTACATGAACGCATTTTTATATGGTAAAATAGTTTGAGTATTGAAAGGAAGGTGTTTAATATGGATGTTCATAATGTTGAGTTAGTTATGAGTGCCGTTGCACCAGCACAGTATCCAACGGACGGTATTCCTGAGATTGCATTATCGGGTCGTTCAAATGTTGGTAAATCATCATTAATAAATACGTTAATTAATCGTAAAAGTTATGCGAGAACTTCTAGTCAACCTGGAAAAACGCAAACATTAAACTTTTATAACGTGGAACAAGAACTATTTTTTGTAGATGTCCCAGGATATGGGTACGCAAAAGTATCAAAAACGGAACGCGCGAAGTGGGGACAAATGATTGAAACGTACCTGGCCGAACGAACGACGTTGAGAGGCGTTATTTCGTTGGTTGATGCTCGTCATGAGCCGACTAAACTAGATGTTCAAATGGTCGATTTTCTTCATTATTATGATATTCCTGTATTGGTTGTTGCGACGAAAAGTGATAAGATTTCTCGTGGTAAATGGAACCAGCATGAGAGTATTATCCGCCGTTCATTATCTTTGACTCCTGAGGATGATTTTGTATTATTCTCGGCACAAGATAAGTCCGGAAAAGAAGAAATCTGGCAATGGATTGAAAAACATGCGGGATTAGGAGAAAAAAATGGAATTTAATGAATATCAAGAAGCCGCAAATCGTACCTTATACGGGACTGAACAGGTTCTAACTAATTGTGCTTTAGGTGTTGCAGCTGAAGGTGGACAATTGGTTGATCTAATTAAGGACTACACTTTTAAAGGCAGAGAGTTAGATAAGACAAAATTGACTAAAGAAATGGGCGATGTGCTTTGGTACCTATCCCAAATTGCCGAATGGGCAGATATTGAATTTGATGATGTCGCGAAAGATAACATTTTAAAATTAAATAAACGATATCCTGATGGATTCAAAAAATAAAAAAATCTGATAAGCATTATGCTTATCAGATTTTTTTATTTTTTTAGTTTTGATTCCTTTGTGTCAGAGTCAGGTTTTTTTTCTGTTTCTGAAGGTTTAAGTTCAACTTTGGCAGGATTTTTAGGATCAATGGCAAATTTGTCGAATAAACTTTCTAAATTATCTTGGCGCTGGATTTTTAAGCTCATAAATGTAGCCTCCTTATGTAAATATAGAATAACAGTTTCATAAAATGAATACAAGATAATCGAACATTGCATAAAAAGCGTTTTTATTAATAAAATAATGTATAAAAAGAACTTTTTAATGTATTTAATTGCATAAAAAATCTTTAAAGCCTATAATCAATTTATTCACTAATAAGAGAGTTAAAAAAGGGGAGTAAAATTGTGCAAATAAATAAGAAATGGGTCACAGGTATATTAATCGCATTATTAATGTTGTTGATTAACGTTGGTCATGTAAATGCTGCATCAGACACTTCATTAAAAGATGTTAAAGATAAAGGGACATTAGTACTTGGAACAAGTCCTGATTACCCGCCATACGAATTTCAGACAACGGTTAACGGTAATGACAAAATTGTTGGGTTTGATATTTCAATAGCGAGAAAAATAGCTAAAGATATTGGCGTTAAATTAGTCATTAAAAAGATGGATTTTGATTCATTACTTGTGGGTCTTGAAACTCATAAAATTGACATGGTGATTTCTGGTATGAACCCATCAGATGATCGAAAGAAGAGTATTGATTTTTCAGATGTTTATTATAACGGCAAACAAATGATGTTAGTCAATAAAGCGGACAAAGATAAATATAAAAAATTAAACGACTTTTCAGGACTGTCAGTTGGAGCACAAACTGGTTCACTTCAGTATTCAATGAGTAAAGAACAAATTAATAATGTAGATATTAAAGGATTAGCTAAAGTTACAGATTTAATATTGGCACTTAAAAGTGGCAAAGTAACAGGGGTCGCAATGGAAGAACCAACGGCAAAAGCATATGCGCAAAATGATAGTTCATTAGCAGTAGTTGATCCAGGATTCGTTTCTGCAGCCGACGCAAGGGGCGCAGCCGTTGGATTTGCAAAAAAATCAGACACACTCGTGGCGGCCGCAAATAAATCGATTAAAGAAATTAAAGATAAAGATTTAATTAATAAAACATATTTACCCGAAGCAAGTAATTATTTAACTAAAAATACAGCTGATAATACAATGATTCATTATTGGAAATATTTTGCAAAAGGAATTGGGTATACATTACTTATTACAGCAATTTCAGTCGTTGTTGGTGTAATACTGGGAACGTTACTTGCACTTATGCGTTTAGGAAAAAATAAAATTATCAAAGTGATTGCCGTTTCATATATTGAATTTGTTCGTGGTACGCCGTTAATGATTCAAGTGATGTTCGTGTACTTTGGTATTGGAATGATTGTGAACGTTCCAGCGCTACTCGCGGGGATAATTGCAGTATCACTTAATTCCGGCGCATATATCGCGGAAGTGATCCGTTCAGGAATTGGCTCAATTGATGATGGACAAATGGAAGCCGCAAGAAGTCTGGGGCTTTCACAAAAGGAGACCTACAAATCGGTTATTATTCCGCAGGCGCTTAAAAATATTTGGCCAGCATTGGGAAATGAATTTATCACATTAATTAAAGAAAGTTCAATTGTTTCAATTATTGGGGTTACGGATTTAATCTACCAAATGAAGATGGTTCAATCGGCAACTTATAAGGGAATTGCACCTATCTTTGTTGCAATGGTACTCTATTTTGTTCTAACGTTCAGTTTATCTAAATTGTTAAATTACTTCGAAGGGAAGATGAAGCATGTCTAAAATTATAGAAGTTAATAAATTAATGAAGGTTTTTGGAAAGAACGAAGTCTTAAAAGATATTTCTGAGTCTGTCGATAAAGGACAGGTTATATGTGTTATCGGTCCGTCTGGATCTGGAAAAAGTACCTTTTTACGGTGTTTAAATCTACTTGAAGTGCCAACATCTGGGAATGTACTTTTTGAAGGTAAAGATTTAACAAGTTTGAATGAAAAAGATTTAAATCAATTGAGAGAAAAAATGGGTATGGTTTTTCAGGGTTTTAACTTATTCCCTAATATGAATGTTATTGAAAATATAAAATTGGCCCCAATCAAAGTTAAAAATATGTCGGATACAGAGGCTGATAAAATCGCATCTAATCTACTAGAAAAAGTTGGATTAGCAGATAAGGCGGTTCAATATCCAGAGAGTTTATCGGGTGGCCAGAAACAACGAGTTGCGATTGCTAGGGCATTAGCAATGGATCCAGAGGTCTTACTTTTTGATGAACCAACATCGGCATTGGATCCGGAAATGGTCGGAGAAGTCCTAAAAGTCATGAAAACATTAGCCAGCGATGGAATGACGATGGTTGTTGTCACACATGAAATGGGTTTTGCTAGAGAAGTAGCGGATCAAATTTGGTTTATGGATCAAGGGTATATTCAGGAAAAAGGACGTCCAGAAGATGTTTTTGACCATCCAACGTCAGAACGTGCACAAGATTTTTTATCAAAAATATTATAAAAAATAGATTCCAAGTAGACGTTAAGTTTACTTGGAATCTATTTTCTTTATTCAAACAACTGTTCGGGGTATAATTTAAGTATTATCTATTAACGTAAAGAAGGTGTGTTGATTGGCTTCAGAGCATATTGAAAATAAATTAGCATTGTTACCGGCCTTACCCGGATGTTATATTATGAAAAATTTAAATAGTCAGATTATCTACGTAGGGAAAGCAAAGAATTTAAAGAATCGTGTACGCTCTTATTTTAAGAGTGCCCATGAAGGGAAAACGGCTAAATTAGTTTCTCAAATTGTTGATTTCGAAACGATTATTACGTCGACGGATAAAGAAGCGTTTCTGCTAGAGATTACCTTGATTCAGAAACATCAACCTTATTACAATATAAAATTGAAAAAGGGTACGGGCTATCCTTATATTAAAATTACTAACGAAAAAGATCCGATGATGCAAATCGTTAGTCAAGTTAATAAGGATGGTGGATTTTATTTTGGACCTTATCCGAATGTCTATGCGGCTCAAGAAACGCTACAGTTTTTACAAAAGGTTTATCCTTTGCGCAGATGTAATGGGTTCCAGAAGCGTCCTTGTCTATATTACCATATGGGCCAATGTCTGGGTCCTTGTTTTAAAGAAGTGCCGCATGAAAAATATGAGGCTCAAATTAAAAAAATTAAATCCTTCTTGAATGGGAATGTGACGGTTGCCAAGCAAAGATTAAAAAAAGAAATGGTTCATGCGGCGGACGATTTATCTTTTGAGCGGGCCGCAGAATTACGTGACCAAATTCATTTCATCGAAGTGACTGTTGAAAAGCAAAAAATTATTTCGAATGATAATACACCGCGGGATTTATTTAATTTTTATTTAGATAAAGGGTGGTTATCGATTCAGGTATTCTTTATTAGACAAGCTCGATTAATGAAACGGGAAAAAAGACTCTTTCCAATTGTGACAACCCCAGAAGAAGAGATGGCAACATTTATTCTTCAGTTTTATAATCGGAAAAATAATGTGTTACCAAAAGAAATATTGGTTCCTGCGGGAATTGACACAGATGTCTTATCTGATATTTTACAAGTTCCGATTCGAACACCACAACGTGGGCAAAAGAGTGAGCTCTTAAAGTTAGCAAAAAAGAATGCGCGATTGGTACTTGAAGAAAAATTCAGACTTCTGGAATTAGATGGGCGTAAAACGGTTGGTGCCATGAAAGAAATTACAGATGCCATGGGTATTCCTGAAGGTCATCGAATTGAATCCTTTGATCATTCTCATATACAAGGTGCTGATTTAGTGTCGGCGATGGTTAGCTTTATTGATGGTAAGCCCGAGAAGAGTGAGTATCGTAAATATAAGCTTAATACGGTTGATCATGCGGATGAAGCAGCAAGTACGCGCGAAGTTATTCGCCGACGTTACACGCGTCTTTTGAAAGAGGGAAAACCTATGCCAGATTTAATTTTAATGGATGGTGCCGAAATTCAAATTGAAGCCGCAAAAGATATTTTAGTGAATGAATTAAATTTAATGATTCCAGTGGCGGGGATGGTTAAAAATGACCAGCATAAAACGTCTGATTTAATGTTTGGTGATACGGATCAAAGATTATCATTGGATCCAAAAAGTGAAGGTTTTTACCTTTTGCAGCGGATTCAAGACGAGGTCCATCGATTCGCAATTACATTCCATCGTCAAGTTCATTCAAAGCACTCGTTAAGTTCTCGACTAGATTCGATTCAAGGAGTTGGGCCTAAGACTAAAACCAAACTTTTGAAAGAATTTGGTTCTATGAAACATATCAAGGAAGCTTCTATGGAAGAATTGCAGGGACTAGGTATTTCTAAAACGGTTGCGCAAACAATCAAACTGTCGCTATAAAATTAATGAGGCCTAATGTTTATCAGAATCTTTGATAGCCATTAGGCTTTTTATTTACGGTGAAAAAGAAGAGCCATCAGGAATAATCCTAATGACTCTTAAAAGTTAACATATTATTTTTTATTTTCTTTTGCAACTGGACGCCAGATACCTAAAATAATTCCGGCGACTGCGGCACCAATTAAAACAGATAACAGATAGAACGTTTTGTTAGTTGCTAGTGCAATGACCCAAAGGCCACCATGAGGAGCAGGAACAGAGACATTCCAGAACTGACTTAATCCACCACCAATTGCGGCACCAATGACACTTGACGTAATAACGTGTAATGGATCTGCTGCTGCGTAAGGAATTGCACCTTCGGTGATAAATGAAATACCCAGAATATAGTTAGATAATCCAGCTTTTCTCTCATCTTCAGAAAATTTGTTTTTCCAGAATGTAGAAGCGATAGCGATGGCAAGAGGTGGAATCATACCACCGACCATAACGGCAGCCATCATTTTACCATCACCAGTAGAAGTGAAGACACCAATTGAGAAGGTATAAGCAGCCTTGTTAAATGGACCACCCATATCGATGGCCATCATTGCGGCAAGAATAGTACCAATTAATACTGCATTAGCTGTTCCCATATGTGTTAAGAAATCAGATAAGACATGATTAATTTGTGCAAAAACGGGATTAACCATGAAGAACATAATTGCGCCAACAATTAGTAACGATAAAATAGGGTAAATTAAAATTGGTTTCATACCATCTAATGATTTAGGTAGGTTCTTAAAGAGTTTTTTAAGACCTACAATAACGTAACCAGCAATGAACCCGGCGGCTAAGCCACCTAGAAATCCAGAAACGGATTCCGTTTTGATAACATTGGCAGCCGCAAAGTTAGCCATGTAACCACCGACAATACCGGGCATGAGGGCAGGACGATCACCGATACTCATAGCAATAAATCCGGCTAGGATAGGTACCAAGAATGCAAAAGCATAGTTACCAATTCCATTTAAGAAGATAAAAGTTTGTGATTGTGAACCACCAGGAACATATTGTTCAACAATGAATGAAAGGGCCATTAGGATACCGCCACCAACAACGAATGGCAACATATGTGAGACACCGTTCATTAAGTTTTTGTAAATTTCATTCCAAACGCTACCAGAAGTTTCTTCATCGGTTTCGGCAGCATCCATTCCTTTAGCGTGATAAATGGGTGCTTTTCCGCTTACTGCGCTGTTAATTAGTTCTTCAGGTTTTTTAATACCGTCAGTTACGGGACGGTTAATTAAAGGTTTACCATTAAAACGATCCATAGCAACTTTTTTATCAGCCGCAACGATAACGCCAGATGCGCGTTGGATTTCTTCATCCGTTAAACGGTGCTTAATACCTTCTGAACCATTTGTTTCAACTTTGATGTCTACGCCCATTTCTTCGGCTTGCTTGATAAGAGCAGCTTCAGCCATATAGGTATGTGCAATACCAGTGGGGCAGGCGGTTACGGCAACAATATATGGATTACCTGATGGTTTTGCATCGTTATTTTTAGCTGCAAGTCTTGAAGCAATTTCTTTAGCTTCTTTTTCATTTTCGGCTGCAGTAAATGCAGACTGTACTTCGTCGGGAGTAGTAACCGTTTTTAGTTTAGAAACCAAGTCGGGGTTTATTAATAAACTAGATAGGGCAGCCAAAGCTTGTAAATGAGCGTCATTTGCACCTTCAGGAGCAGCAATCATAAAGAATAAGAACGTAGGTTGACCGTCAAGTGAGTCATAATCAAGACCCATTTTACTTTTAGCAAATAAAACGGTGGCGCGTTTAACAGCTTTATTTTTGGCATGTGGCATGGCAATACCTTCACCAATACCAGTTGTTGATTGCGCTTCACGTTTTAAGATATCTTGTTTGTAAAGATCCTCATCGTCAATTACGCCAGCTTCAAAGTATTTGTGAACCATTTCATCAATGGCTTCGGTTTTGGTTGTTGCTTGCAGATCCATAATCATGACATCTTTAAGTAATAATTCATTTAAGTCCATAATGTAAAACTCCTTTTATATAATTAAATTTTTTTTATTTTAATTTGCGGTAAAATTTCATTAATTTTTTCAATAGTTGCGAGATCTTCAGAAAAGGCGGTCGCTGAGCCGCAAGCGAGACCGTATTTGAAACTTTCAACGGGGTCACCTGTATTTGCAAATATACCTGTAAATCCGGCAATCATTGAATCACCGGCACCGACAGAATTAATAACGGTGCCTTTTGGTGCATTGCTTTGGTATACGGCATTTTTTGTAATTAATAACCCACCGTCACCGGCCATTGAAATTAGGACATGTTGTGCGCCTAAAACTAATAATTTTTGTCCGTATTTTACAATGTCGCTGATGTTATCTAACGTTGCATCAAATAATTCGGCCAATTCATGATGATTTGGCTTAACAACAAGTGGTTTTTCACCAATTGTTTTTAGTAATGCTTCACCGGTTGTATCGATAACAAATTGTGCTCCTTTAGAGCGGATAACTTTAATTAATTCATAATAAAAATCTTGTGATAAACTCGGTACTAAACTGCCGGCTAAAATAACTGTATCAGCTGAGGTTAGTAGGTTAAATTGATTATTAAATTGTTCGAGTTCTTCGCTTGAAATTTGAGGACCTCGACCATTTATTTCAGTCTCTTGTTTGGACTTAATCTTAATGTTAATTCTAGAATCGGCTTTTATCTGGGTGAATTGCGTATCGATATGATTAGCTTTTAGCGCTGAATCAATAAATTCTCCCGTAAATCCGCCGATAAAACCAAGCGCTTTATTGGGTTGATTTAATTCATTTAAAATTCGCGACACATTAATGCCTTTACCACCGGGTAATTTTGTATCATAATCCATTCGGTTAACTTCTCCAAGCGTTAATTTATTTAACTGGACGATGTAATCGATGGAAGGGTTGATTGTAACTGTGTAAATCATTGTTGAACCTCCTGAATTTTTGTCTTTGTTTTATAATTCTTAAAATCGTCTGTTGCCAATTTATCGGTAATAATTGTTGCACGATTAAGATCGGCAACTTTTACAAATGAAACTTGATTGAATTTTGATTGGTCGGCTAAGACGTAAGTTTGTTTACTCTGATTGATTGCGGCCAGTTTAATGGCAGCTTCTTCAGGATCGGGAGTGCTGAACCCAAAATCAAGATTAATTGAATTCATGCCAAGGAACACTAAGTCAAATTGAAGATTATTGATGGTTTTAATACTTTCGGCACCAACGATGGCTTTTGTATTTGCTTTCACTTGACCGCCAATGACAATTGTCTTGATATTATGTTCTGCTAATGCAAGTGCATGATTGACACCATTTGTAACTACAGTTAGATTTTTGACTGTCTTTAGATATGGAATCATTGCAAATGTTGTACTACCGGCGTCAAGAAAAATAACGTTATCTGGTTGAATAAGTTCAGAAGCAACTTTTGCAACGGCAGTTTTATTTAACATATTGAGAGATGATTTTTCTTCTAAATTTTCTTCAACTTTTAATAGTTGAATACTTTGCGCGCCACCATGAACTCGAAGTAACTCGCCGTCAGCTTCTAGTTGTTGTAAATCACGTCTGACCGTTGATTCTGAGATGTTTAATTCATGACAGATATCTTGGACTTTAACGTAACCATATTTGTCGATTTCAGATTTAATAAATTTATATCTTTCAATTGTAAGCACTTTCTCAACCCCTTATAAATAAAATAACATCAAAAACGTTCAAAAGCAATCAAAATCGGTCAAAAAGGATGAAAAAAAATTAGTATGAGAAATTGGCTTGAATTTTGAAAAGAGTTAAGTAAATACATGGACAAATGACCTTATCTTCTTTAAAATAGTAAGTTAGTAGTTAACGGAAAGAAAAGGTGATTCTATGTTTATAGATCAAGTTACAATTGAAGTAAAAGCAGGTAAAGGTGGCGACGGAATGGTCGCATTTCGTCGAGAAAAATATGTACCCATGGGAGGACCAGCCGGCGGCGATGGTGGCCGTGGTGGTAGCATCGTATTTGAAGTGGATGAAGGATTAAGAACTTTAATGGATTTCAGATACAGTAAACATTTTAGAGCTGAATCTGGTGAAAAAGGAATGATTAAAGGGATGCATGGACATGGTGCACCCGACAAAAGAGTTCAAGTGCCAGAAGGAACAACAATTAAAGATGCCGAAACTGGAGCAGTTATTGCTGATCTTGTTCATAAAGGCGATTATGCTGTAGTTGCTAAGGGTGGACGTGGAGGACGTGGTAATATTAGATTTGCCAGTCCAAAGAATCCGGCACCAGAAATTTCTGAAAATGGTGAACCAGGAGTTGAACGTAAAATTCAGTTAGAATTAAAAGTATTAGCTGATGTTGGTTTAGTTGGATTCCCATCTGTTGGTAAGTCAACGCTTCTTTCAGTTGTGACAAGTGCAAAACCAAAAATTGCGGACTATCACTTTACGACACTATCACCTAATTTAGGGATGGTTCGTTTAGATAATAATCGTGATTTTGTTATCGCTGATTTACCCGGTTTGATTGAGGGAGCTTCTGTTGGTGTTGGATTGGGAATTCAATTCCTACGTCATATTGAACGAACTCGTGTTATTCTTCATTTGGTTGATATGAACCCTGAAGAAGGTCGCGACCCATTTGATGACTATCTTAAAATTAATAAAGAATTAGAAAATTATGATCCTGAACTACTTGAACGTCCTCAATTGATCGTTGCAAGTAAGATGGATGTGCCTGGGGCCGCTGAACAATTGGAAACGTTTAAAAAACAATTGGCTGAAGATTCTACTGTTGAAGAAACGCCACGCGTCTTTTCAACATCTTCTATAACGCGTGAGGGACTTCAGACTTTAATGAACGTTGCTGGTGATCTGTTAGAAGAAACGCCAATGTTCCCAACATTAAATATGAAGGAACAAGAAGCACAACAAAAAATCTATGACTTTGAAAAAGAACAAGAAAAATCTGCGCCTGATTTTGTCATTAATAGGGATGAAGATTTGACTTGGGTGCTTTCTGGAGAAAAATTAGAACGTTTGTATCAAATGACGAATATGGATCGAGAAGAGAGCTTGATGCGTTTTGCACGTCAACTTCGAGGTATGGGGGTCGACGATGCCTTGCGTGAACGTGGTGCCAAAAGTGGGGATATTGTGAGAATTGATAAATTCTCATTCGAATTTGTTGAATAATTTTGGATTAATGTATATATTTAAATAATTGATAAAATATTTACCAGTAGATTAAGGTAAGAGGAGAACGGAACAGGATGGAAAAGAAAAAACGATTAAAAAATGCCAGATATATTACTGGTTTTGATGGTGTAAGAACATTGGCTGTTATTGGGGTTATCCTTTATCATCTTGTGCCATCAAGTTTACAAGGTGGTTACTTAGGTGTCCCAATATTTTTCGTAGTATCTGGTTACTTAATTACTGATTTGCTTAATCAAGAGTGGCAGCAAAATAATAAAATTGACGTTCTTGGATTTTACGTACGACGGGTTCGACGACTTTATCCGGCGTTATTGGCAATGTTGGTTACAACGATTGCCTACATAACACTTTTTCAAAAAGAGCTGTTAACAAATATTAAAGAGATATTCGCCTCAAATTTATTATATGTTTACAATTGGTTTCAGGTCCTTCATAAAGAATCGTATTTTGATCATTTTGGAACTCCGTCTCCTTTTACACATCTTTGGTCACTTTCAATTGAAGGCCAGTATTACCTTTTCTGGCCAATTATTGTGGCTTTACTAGTCGTTTTTCTAAAACAAAAACAACGTATTTTTAATCTTATTTTTATACTAGCGTTCATTTCTGCATTACTTATGGCGTTTTTATATAAAACGGGTTCAGATCCGAGTCGTGTTTACTACGGTACGGATACAAGAATGTTTTCAATTCTACTTGGTTCGGCGCTTTCATTTATTTGGCCAAGTAGTGCTTTGAAAAAAGAAATATCAAATAAAGGTCGAATTGTATTGGATGCGTTGGGAGTCTCCTCGCTTGCAGCAATAATTCTAGTGTTCTTTACTATGTCTGATCAAAGTTCACTCGTTTATCGTGGAGGAATGTTTTTCTTCTCAGTCTTAGTTATGATTTTTGTTGCAACTGTTGCCCATCCCGGGGCTGATATGAATAAACTGATGACTAATCCGCTTTTTACTTGGATTGGTAAGAGAAGTTACGGTATTTATTTGTATCAATTCCCAATAATGGTATTCTACGAATCAAAAATTCAAAGTATTGGATCGCATCCGTGGAGAAATGCATTAATTGAAATTGCTATGATCTTAATAGTGAGTGATTTATCATATCGTTTCTTGGAAAGACCTTTACAACGATTTGACTATAAACAAACCTTTAAAGCTATTAAGGCGGCCTTTACGGGCGGTGCAAAAAATAGTCGTCAAAAGGTCACTGTTATTACGGGACTAGTAGTCATCGGAATTGCTGCGTTTGGAATGGTAGTTGTTCCTCAAGCTACTGCTACCGGTTCAAATGACTTGCAGGCTAACATTAGTAAGAATGCTAAGACGGCTGAAAAGAAAAATGCAACAGCTCTGAAAAAGGCAAGTTCTTCTGAGTCTAAAAAGACGGATTCAAGTAAAAAAGCGTCAAGTGGTAAGAAGGAGTCAAAGGTACCTGTTGAAAAGCAAAACCCAACGGCGTTGACAAAAGCTGAGGCGCAAAAAGCGTCAAATGTGTATGCAACGGCAATTGGTGATTCCGTGTTAGCGGATGGGACAGACTTATTACAAGACGCTTTGCCTCATATGTACGTGGACGCAAAGGTTGGACGTCAGGTATATAATGCCGCCGATGACATTAAGGCGCTTGATGCTCAAGGTAAACTGCAGGATAATGTACTTGTCGGTTTAGGGACTAATAGTCCATTTACAACTGAGCAATTTGATGAGGTCATGGATGCAATTGGATCTAAGAGACAAGTCTACTGGATTAACGTGCATGTCCCAACAAGACGTTGGGAAGGTCCCGTTAATAGTATGTTAGAATCGCAAAAGAAAAAATATTCAAATCTTCATATAATTGATTGGCACGCATATAGTAAAAATAATACAGACTGGTTCTATGATGATAATGTTCATCCTGATCCAGATGGTTCAAAGTACTATGCAACTTATATTGCGCGGGAATTAATTAAAAATATGTAAAAGTAAATACCGTTAAACCATCAATATTGGTTTAACGGTATTTTACTTCTAATTCAGAAAAATTTTATTTTGATCTATTCTATATCCTAAAATTAAATGTTTTTCTTCATCAATCGATTTAATAAAGAGATTTTTTTGACGATTGTCTGAATTCGATATCTGGAGTAAATCATTGAGAGATAAAACATTTTTAGCGGGACTTGCTTGTAAAATAAAATAGTCTGATATACTAATTACCCCTGAAATAGGGTAAAATATACTATTAGTGGCGTAATATAATTTTAAATTTTTATTTAAATCACCAGTCGCTAACTCTAAATCAATCATTCGCATATTATTTAACCAACCTTTAATGAGTTTATATAGTTATTATGCATTTTATTGAATGCAAAAGAAAGGATTGAGGACGAAATGCCAAGAGGATTAATTATTGAAGATGATACAATTATCTCTGCCAATATTGTTGAAGCAACAACCAAAATTATGACGTTAGAACAGGCCTTTGATGGTGAGGAAGGCCTATTTAAAGCATCTCAAAATATTTACGATATTATTATCTTGGATTTAATGCTTCCAAAAATTTCGGGATTTAACGTGCTAAAAAAGATTAGAGAATACAAAATCGATACTGCGGTTTTAATTTTATCCGCGAAGGATAGTGTGCATGATAAAATTGATGGCTTTAATTTAGGTGCGGATGACTATTTAGCCAAACCATTTAATTTAAATGAGCTACAGATGCGAATAAAAGCGTTACTAAAGCGAACGATGAAATTTGAGATGGATAGCGAGTTGAAATATAAGGATATGATCTTATCAGATAATAGAACAATTATTTCTGGTGATCAATCAATAAACTTACCGGGAAAAGAGTATGAATTTTTAACGTATTTGTTAGAAAATAAGAATACTATCCTAACGAAAGAACAAATATTTGATCGTGTTTGGGGATTTACATCTGACACAAGTATTACGGTCGTAGAAGTATATATGAGCAATATAAGAAAAAAATTAAAAATAATTGGGTATGAAAAAATGATTCGAACAATTCGAAATGTTGGTTATTTGGTTGAATCTGATGAAAAATAAAGCAAGCAGGAATACACGAATAAAATTATTTCTTGTGTACCTTTTTAGCTTTAGTATCATCTTCGTAACGCTTGGATCAATCGTTTATCATTCATTTAATGATGCTTTAACTGTTAACGTCGATACATCAATGAAGAAACAGATTAAAAGAATAAAATATTCTAAATATGATGTCATTTCTAATTTTGATGATAGTCCATTATTGAAACAAGCACCTGATTTTAAAGTTTATCAAATATTGTGGTCAAAAGATGGAAAAATAACGAATAAAAACGCAATGGGAACAAGATACCCAGTGTTTAGCAAAATACCATTTGTAAAATCTGATTTAAATAAATTCAAAACAATTAAACAAAAAAATGGTCCCACGTTTAGATCTTACCTAATGAGAGTTCCGGATTCAGCTGTGTCAAAATGGCATGAGGCACAGTATATTCAAATCATTGAAAATATTGAAATTAATCAAAATTCATTAACCAGTTTCAGAAATATTTTATTAGTTTCCTTACTTATTTTTGGTATGCTATCAATTGCACTAAGTTTTATTTTATCGTCAATTAGTATCAAACCGACAATAAATGCTTGGAACAAGCAAAGAGAGTTTGTCGATAATGCGGCACATGAACTGAGAACGCCTTTAACAATAATACAAAATAAATTAGAGTATTTGCTAACAAAACCGAATGCTAAAATCATTGATGAAAGTGAATCAATCGCAACTTCGTTGAGCGAAATTCGGCGTTTAAATAATTTAACGAAGGATTTACTGTTATTAGCGAATTCGGATTCACATACCAGTGTGTTTCACTTCAAGCGGGTCCCCGCTAAAACCTACTTTGAGGATATAGTTAAACCTTATGCCGACATTGCTCTGAGTCAGGACAAGCAATTTAGTTTTCAAATTAGTGTTTCGAGTAAATATATTCATATAGATGAGGACAGGATTCATCAATTAATTGTGATATTGCTTGATAATGCTTTAAAGTACACAGTCGCAGGAAATGAAATATCATTTATCGTAGTAGAGACAACTAAACAACTGGTTATTCAGGTGATTAATGACGGCGAAAATATTAGTGATGCGCATAAAAAGATAATTTTCCAACGTTTTTATAGAGAAGAAAAATCTCGAAATCGAAAAACGGGTGGTAATGGGTTAGGATTATCAATTGCTAAATGGATTGTTGACGAACATAAAGGTAAGATAGAAGTTAGAAATAAAATGCCAAAAGGTGTTATTTTTGAAGTTGTACTACCAGTGAAATTAAATGAATAATTAAGGATAGGTCAACGATATGGAATTAGAGTTTTTAGGAACGGGCGCAGGCGCACCTGCAAAGAATAGAAATGTCACTAGTATCGCGTTAAAGCTACTTGATGAACGTAATAGCGTATGGTTATTTGATGCTGGTGAAGCAACGCAACATCAAATACTACAAACAACAATAAAACCTCGGAAAATCGAAAAAATATTTATTACCCATTTACATGGTGATCATATTTTTGGACTACCCGGTCTTTTGAGTAGCCGGTCTTTTCAGGGTGGTAATGGCCCATTAACGATCTTTGGACCCAAAGGAATCAAAAACTTCGTTAAAACAAGCTTACAAGTATCCGAAACTAAATTGTCATATACAATTAAATTCGTGGAACTGGATAAACCGGGATTAATCTTTGAGGATAGCACATTTAAAGTATATTTTGATTATTTAGATCATCGAATTTTAAGCGTTGGTTATCGAATTATTGAACATGATTACGCGGGCGAATTGCAGATAGATAAGCTTAAAGAATTAAATGTTCCGTCGGGTCCAATCTATGGAGAATTAAAGTCAGGTAAGACAGTCCAATTAGAAGATGGTACAAAATTAGATGGAAATGATTTTTTGGGTAAAACTAAAAAAGGTCGCATTGTCACCATATTGGGTGATACAAGAAAAACGAAAAATAGTTATACTTTAGCGGAAAATGCGGATGTGCTAGTTCATGAAAGTACATTTGAAAAATCTGAATCAAGAATGGCTAGAAATTATTATCATACAACAAGTGCACAAGCAGCCGAAATTGCTAAAAAATCAAATGTAAAAATGCTATTATTAACGCACATATCAGCTAGATATGTCGGCAAAATGGCAATTAATTTACAAAACGAAGCAAGGAACGTTTTTAAAAATACAACGGTCGTCAGAGATTTTGATGTGATCAATGTACCGTTTTCGCAAAAGGAAGAAGTCAATGATTAGTCAATATAAAGAATTGAAAGACTTACGAAATAGGATTGTTTTAATTAGCGGTGGTTCGAGTGGATTAGGTAAAGAAATGGCATATGAAGTTGCCAGAAAAGGTGCAATAGTTGTTGTTTGTGCTCGACAAATGGACAAATTATTGGAAGTTAAAGAAACATGTCAACGGCTATCCGGTCGTTTAGCCTACGCGATGGAATGTGATGTATCTGATCCAGTTCAAATAGAACAGATGGTTGAAACCGTTGAATCTTCTATCGGTTCAATCGATGTCCTTATTAATAATGCCGGATTCGGATTAATGGAAAATGCGTTAACTTTTGATATGAACATTGCTGAAAAAATGGTTAGAGTAAATTTATTAGGATTAATCTATATGACGCAAAATGTGGCACTAAATATGGCTAATAGAAAATGCGGTGTGATTGTCAATATTGCTTCTGTAGCTGGTAAAATTGCAACGCCTAAGTCAGCAATATATTCCGCAACGAAATTTGGCGTTCTCGGCTATTCTAATGCCCTAAGATTAGAATTAAAACCACTGGGTATCAAAGTGATGACCGTTAATCCGGGTCCAATTGATACTAATTTCTTTAAAATTGCTGATAAAAAAGGTGAATATTTAAAGAATATAGGGTCTATGTTAATGAACCCTAGTCATGTTGCACAAATTGTTGTAAAAAATATTAGTACAAACAGGCGTGAAATAAATTTACCATATTATATGGAAATAGCTCATTTGGGATATACAATATTCCCAAAAATGGGCGATTTATTGGCAGGGACTGTATTTAATAAAAAATAATGAGGTGGAGTTATGAAGAAGCAATGGCGTACGATTATTGCATTATTTATCGTTATCATAATTGCAATTTTTTCAGTTTTAAACGTAAAAGAAGTTTCAATTAATTTTTGGGTTACTCAGATTAAAATGCCAATGATCCTTATTTTACTACTTTCGATTTTTGCAGGAGCGTTATTGATAGGACTTCTAACAACAAGTGCAACATTAAAATTAAAGAAGGAAAATACGGATTTAAATCAGCAAGTGGCTGAGTGGAACAAAAATTTTGATAAAACATTGGCCGATGAAACAGAAAAGATGAAAACTAAACACAGAAAAGAAGTTCAGTTGTTGCAAAATGAGATTAAAACATTGAATGCAGAAAATAAGAATCACAAATAAAGTCGAGGGTTAAAATGATTGAAGCAAAATATAATTGGAAATTATTAGATCAAGATGACGAGACCATTCCCAGTGAGGTATTCGAGAACATTCAGTTGGATCGTTCGTTGATTGCATTATTGTGGAGTCGCGGTTTTACGTCTCAAAAAGCGATCACTGACTTTTTAAATGCAGGCGCAGAAAATATCCATGATCCAATGCTTATGAATGACATGAGTAGAGGTATTGAACGTATTCGACAAGCAATTGTAGAAAATCAAAAAATAACCATTTACGGTGATTATGACGCCGATGGACTCACGAGTACTTCAATTATGTTTGAGGTACTTAGTGATATGGGTGCCGATGTGGAAACCTATATACCTAATCGTTTTATTGACGGATATGGACCAAACGTTGCAGCATATCAAAAATTAATTGATAATGGGACTAATCTGATTGTCACAGTCGATAATGGCGTATCGGGCAACGAGGCAATTGAATTTGCTCAGTCTCAAGGTGTGGATGTTGTCGTAACTGATCATCATGAGTTGCCGGAAACTTTACCCAATGCTTACGCGATTATCCATCCACGTTATCCAGGTGGGAACTATCCGTTTGGAGATTTATCAGGTGCTGGAGTGGCTTTTAAGGTTGCTAGTGCGCTCACAGGAGAATTATCCGAGGAGTTGTTGGACCTAGTAGCAATCGGAACAATAGCAGATTTAGTTTCAGTAACGGATGAGAATCGGGCACTTGTAAGTTTTGGACTGAAGGTTTTACAACAAACGTTGAGGCCTGGATTAATTTCATTAATGGAAGTTGCTGGGTTGAGTCAGGAAACTGTCGATGAAAAAGATATTGGATTTGGCATTTCACCAAGATTAAATGCGGTTGGTAGATTGGGAGATGCAAATATTGGGGTTGAACTGTTAACTAGTTTGGATGATGAACGTGCGCAGGAATTAGCAAATTTCGTTCAATCTGAAAATGTTCGTCGACAAAAAATAGTATCAGATATTTCAGAATTGGCCTTGAATCAGGCTGAATTAGAGAGTAATAAAAGTAAAAAAACTTTAGTACTTTTTGGAGAAGATTGGCATGAAGGTGTTTTGGGTATTGTTGCTAGCCGGGTTGTTGAAGCAACCGGTAAACCAACGATTGTTTTGAACTTAGATATAAAAAAAGGACAAGCTAAAGGCTCTGGACGAAGCGTTTCGGATTTTCATTTGTATAACGCAATCAATAAGCATAAAGAGGTAACATCTCATTTTGGTGGACATCACATGGCTGTTGGGTTGACCCTTCCAACTGAAAGCTTAGATCAGTTTGGCGCCGTACTAGAAAATGAAGCAAACGAGCAAGGCCTTCAGCTGGGTAACAAATCAGATAAAGTAATTACGAGTGTTTTAAACATCGATCAACTAACGTTAGATTTTTATAAAGATATTGAAAAACTAAAACCATTTGGTATGGGCAATGAAAAACCTGTTTTTGAAATAGATTATAAAGTGATGCAAAATGTTAAGGCAATAGGTAAGACAGGAAATCATTTGAAATTTGAACTTATTGGTGAAAGAGAAAGAATCAGTGGGATTTCATTTTCCAACGGGAAATATGTGGAAGATTTACAAAATGCCTCAAACAAAATTAAAATAATTGGTGAAGTTGAAAAGAACGTTTGGATGAATAAAACAAGCCTACAATTGATGATTCAGGATATTAAATCTGAAGGTACTACAATTATCGATGCACGGACGGATCATGTAACCGAGGATTTATTTCGAAATGAAGGCATATATATATTTTGGAATCGAAAGCATTATGAACAACTGGAACGATTCGCATCAAGTAAAAAGATTTTTAAACTAGCCAATCAAATTAAGAATGTGACCGATTTTGATAAACAAAAAACAATTGTGTTTGTGGATTGTCCAAGTTCTTTAGAGCAATTATCCACGATATTACGCATAACTGACATTGATAAAGTAATTGCTGTATTTTTTAAAACTGATAGTGCTTATTTGGACGGTATGCCAACAAGAGAACAATTTGCAAATCTATATAAATTTGTGGTGAGTCATAAAGATGTCGATATTAATAATCAATTAATTGTATTATCCGACTTTTTAAAAATAAAGAAAAATTTATTAATATTCATGATTAAGGTGTTTTTAGAGATGGAGTTTGTTAAAATAAAAGATGGATTAATGACGGGCCAAAAAGTTGCAAATAAAACGAGTATTGAGGAAACGACTGAGTACGGATTGAGAAATAATCGAATGTTGGCTGAAGAAAAGTTAATTTACTCAAAAGAAAATGACATGAAAAAGTGGATACTTAGTCAAATGAATATAGAAGATTAAAGGAGCGTTTATTAAATGGTATTAGATTTAACAAAGTATATAGCGGCAATTCCTGATTATCCGGAAAAAGGAGTTATTTTTAGAGACATTTCGCCTTTGATGGCCGATGGTGCTGCTTATCGTGAGGCAACAAACAAAATTGTTGAGTATGCTAAAAGTAAAGATGTTGAAATGATTGTTGGACCAGAAGCGCGAGGATTTATTGTTGGATGTCCAGTTGCCTATGATTTGGGAGTTGGCTTTGCACCGGCAAGAAAAAAAGGTAAATTACCTCGTGAGACTGTTGAGGCTAAGTATGCATTAGAATATGGCGAGTCTGCACTATACATGCACAAAGATGCTGTAAAACCGGGTCAAAGGGTTTTAGTTACAGATGACCTTCTGGCGACTGGTGGTACAATTGCGGCAACAATTGAATTAGTTGAAAAATTAGGTGGTATCGTCGTAGGAACTGCATTCTTTATTGAACTTGATGATTTAAAAGGCCGTAATAAAATAGAAGATTATGATATTTTTAGTTTAATGAACTATTAAATTAATGATTTTAAAAAGAGCGTTTCAATATGGAGCGCTCTTTTTATGTATTCTCTTGTAATTTAGGTAGTAGACGTATAAAATTTAAATCATATATTTATACATAAGGAGTATTTTAATGATTGCGCAAACATTTTATTTAATTGTTTTAATTATCTGGTCAGCTATGATTGGCTTGACTATTTGGGATAAAGGGCTAATTAATTTTTTAAAATATGTATTTACCACCGCAAGAATTCCATTTCAAAATAGATTTCAGCATCCTTTTTTAACCTTTTTGGTCATTCAAGAAAAAGAACAAAAATCATATTTCTATGCATTAAGTTTCTTGATGTGCACGATTCTAGGCTTAATGTTATGGCCGTCTTTATTAATCTTGAGATTAATGACATTTACCATTGCATCGTTACTATTTTGTTATAGCTTTTTTTCATATTTAAAATTATTTCCCAAACAAACAAAAATTTGGCAGATTGAATCTTATTTGTTATTACTTATTACAACTTTTATTTTTTATTTAATTAATTACATGAATTTAATTACGCCGTTGTCAGAGGGGACTGTTATCTCTGCGTTTGTATTAGGCATTATTATTATTACGTTTAGCTCATTTTATTTATTGAAATTACTTTCATATATTGTTAAAAATAATTTTGCACATACCATACAAGTCATTGCCGAGTTTGCGCTAAATATTTTTTATGAAGGTTTACTCGTGGGAACTTCTCTGATAGGGGTTTTAGGCGGTGAAGTAAAGGTTACTGAATTTGTTTCAAAACTACCAAGCACACATGTTGTTGATCATCTGGTTGCTATTTCATATTATGGATTGAGCGATTTTTTCGGTGATCCGATTAATTCAATTCAAAACGTACAATCGTATCCAACAATAATTTTGTATATCCATCTGCTAAGTTTGTTATTTGGTGCGAGTTACACGTGGATATTCCTTGCTAATTTAATTAGTATTGATAATAACTAAATGAATTTTGCAATTATAATAAAAAGTTGATATAATAAATAAAGTTATTTTGGAGAGTTGGCAGAGTGGTAATGCACCGGACTCGAAATCCGGCGAACGCTGTAATGGCGCGCGCAGGTTCAAATCCTGTACTCTCCTTAATTAAAATATCATGTTTTCTCATGTTCGCCGAATTACTGTTAAATCAGTGGTTCGGCTATTTTTTTGCTCTTTTCGATGTCATATACATTCCTATATTTGCTATCAAAGGTAAGTCAAAAAGGACAGTCATTTTTTTTTAGGTTAGTCAATTTTAGTCATAAAGGTTAGTCAGTTTATAATACTAAAAATCAATGTCTAAAGCGGATTTTAATTTTTCTTTTTGAATTGAAGTAACATGAGTATATATATCTAGAGTCACACTGATATTTTTGTGACCTAAGCGTTCTTGAACAGATTTAGGCGTAATTGTACTGTCTTTTTCAAATAGCCATGTTGCATGAGTATGACGTAATCCATGAGGTGTGATTTGATGTACAAAAATTTTGTAGTAATCATCATTTGTTTGAATGTAGGTAGCATTAAAATCTGAAATACCTTGATTAATAACAGATTTTATCCAAGTATTAGGTTTACTTAAGTTACGCCAAGTATTTTTATCATTTGGAAAGACAAGTATAGATTCTGAAGAATATTCATGATAGGTCTTTAATAAGTTGAGTATTAGATTATTTAAATCGATTATTCTGTAAGAAAGCCATTTAGGAGGTTGTACAGCTAATTTTCCACCTTCAACCATGGCTAACGTCCGTTTAATATCAATCGTACTATCGTCGAAATTAATATCGTTCCATTCAAGTGCAAGAAGTTCACCTTTACGCATACCTGTGTACGCTAATACTAATAAGAATGTAGCATGTGTAAAATCGATGCTTCCTGTATTATCTTTATTAGAATTGTTAAGAAGGTAACGAGTGAATTTTTCTAATTCAAGACTACTAAAAAAATTATTAGATTGATCCTTAACGAGATTAGTCACTTGTCGTTTCGGAAACATAATGTGATCAAAAGGATTTTCAATAATTAATTTTAAAGTAAAAGCAAAATCAAATACTCGTTTAGCATATCGACTTAATATATTAAGCTTGGTATATTTATTTGCCCACGAGTTAACAACAGGCTGGAGAACGTCAGATGTAATGGCATTAATCTTCATATTGCCAATAGCTGGTAGTATATGAACGTCAAACATCTGTTTAGTTTTATAAATTGTGCTAGATTGGACCGTATTTCTGTATGATTCTGTAAACCATCTCAAATAGACATCATTAAATGTTAATTGTGATGGGGATGAATAAGCAGTTGAAAATACAAAGGAATCGTTTCTCACGCTGGCTTCAATTTTTCGATATTCTGCATTAGCTAGAGCAGGCGTCTTAAATCCACGACGGGTTGTTGTAGATTTCTTAGATGTTTCAGGATTTATACCAATATAGATTTGAAACATATATTTAGTAATTCCTTTTTTAGTTGTATATTCCTTAATTGCATAATTTTTTTTATATTCAAACAAATTACTCACTCCTTAGCGTTATTAATTTTGATATAAATGCAAACGTATGTTCTTTACGATTTTAAAATAAAAGCCATCCTTATTTTTCGATAGGGGATGACTTTTACTTATCTTTGAACAATTGCTGATGATGGACCAAACATAGACTGGTCAGGTAATAGTGAGTTATCCGCTCCCGTGCGATACTCGGCGGTAATTTTCACACTGCCATCGGAATTAGGCATAAGAGTAAAAATATCTAAACCATCTCCAACAGGATAACTTCGTAATTCATATCCACCGTTCGAAAGTGTGTGGCTACCCTTAAAATAATTATACTCTGGATGGAAATCCGTAAACTTGCCCTTTACGATTAATTTCGAAGCTTCCTTAAGGTCAATTTGTTTAACTGATGCTGCTGCACTAGAACTAGCTGCCACGCTAGAAGCTTTACTCTCAGAAGTAGCGTTAGCTTTTTTTATTGATCCTTTCTTGCTAGATTCTCGTTTGGTTTTCAGTATACTTGACGATTTAGTAATAGATGAGGAATCATCTGCCGCGCTTTTACTGTCCCCACATGCTGTTAATGAGAGCATAGTAATTATAGTAATACCAATTATTGCTATTTTTTTATTCATGACGATACTCCTCTAAAGTTTTATATTCTCTATACCTTGTATCAACACGATCAATGAGCCTTGCGCTCATCGCCTGCTTGTCTGGTGGCCGAAAGGGCGGTTAATTAATAGAAATTAATGTTGGTAACCTAAATTTGGAGAAGAAACTTTACCAGTAGATTTATTTACGTCAAATTCAACAAAATGAGTTTCAGTGTCATACACAGCCACGACGAATGAGTCGCCTAAGTCTGAAGTGCTACTTGATTTTACTTTTGGAGTCCAGTCATTCGTATCGTTTTGGAATGAATTGAAGTAAGCTAAAGCGTCAGACTCTGCTTTTGATTGTGTCATTGTTGATGATGAAGAATCTGTGGTTTTAGAAGCACTTGAAGAATCAGCATTTTTAGCGGCAGCAACACTTGAAGAAGACGCAGCGATAGAGCTTTCTGCGGCTAGGATGGAAGAGCTTGCTGCTGAAATACTTGATGCCTTAGTAGATGCTTCAGACGAAGCCTTTTTTTCTGAAGATTCTTTTTCTTTTTTACTTGATTCCTGTTTGGCTTTTAGTACACTTGATGATTTTGTTTTAGAATCTGAATCGTCACTTGCACTTTTATTGTTACCACAAGCAGTTAATGAGAGCAGAGCGACCGCGGTAACAGCCATTGTTACTATTTTCTTATTCATGACTATATTCCTCCAAAGATTTATTTGTGTTGCAAAGCGAGCAGTAGGAATTGCACCTACTTAATATGTATCTATACACTCGTCGTTGATTTACCAACATGCTACTAACAGCGGGTTAGAGGGGATTATTATAATTTAATTGTAAATTTTTTCCCACAGTTCATGCAAACTGCATGATATTTCTTACCTTTTTTACCGGAAAATCCTCCGATTGTGGCACCAACTGCGCCCAGTAGAACGCCACCAGCTGCTGCTTTACCAATGGAAAATGCTTTTCTTTTGTTATCAAGAATCTGAATATTATTAGTTTTACATTTTGAACAGTGTGGGGCTCTTTTATTGTATTTCACTTTTGGGGCTTGTATTGTAGTATTACTAATATTTACTATCGAAGTTGGCTCAATTGTGTTCTTTGGAGCATAACGTTTGGAGACATAACTATTTTCAGAACTCTTATCTACGATATCGCTTAACGGTTTAAAGTACCAAGTGAGGAATCCAGTTGATAAACCTAAAATAATACCTAGATGATGAATCTGAAAAGCTATTCCAAACACAAAACCTAAAAAACCAACTACTATAAAAATAGCGAACGTTGCGGAAAAATTACCATGTTCCTTTTTATTTTTCATATTTCCTCCCAATAGATACGTGTTTCAAAACGAGTAGCGGGAATTGCACCTACTTAATATAGCTATATACTCGTTGTATGTTTTTTTATAATTTTAAATTGAGGTCATAATCATGATGAGCATTATCGTCATCATAATCGTCGGTATCATAGTTTGAAGTGAACTTAAATCTAATATTTTTTAACGAGGTTACAGCCTTCAATGATTTAACAGGAATAGTAACTGTTCCATCTTTTACGGCACTACCAGCGATATCACCGTCCCAAGATCCAGAAGAAATAGCTTCATGTTGTTCACCATTATCGAATATAGCAGTACCTTGAGTTGGATAAATAGCGACATCTCTTGATGGGGCTATTGAAAAATGTAGTTTGACGAATCCTTCAATATCAAAGGTACCGTCGTTTATTGACTTATATTTGTAAGTTTTGGATAGCTTATACACGGTGACTTTATCGACTTTAACCTTAGTGCCAGCCCAGCTATCATCCGAAATAACTACAGAATAATCTTTACTATTAGAGAATGAGTAGTCATTATAGTCGATAGTTAAGATATTTGATTTCTTTTTGGAATTACTATCGGAAGTATTCATAGATGTACTTATATTATCTACTGCTTTACCATATGCAGATTGAGTTATTAAAACAATAACAATAGATACAATGCTTAAAACTGTTCCAATAATTGCTAAAGTTTTTTTGTTTTTTCTATTAACTATAAGAGCAATAATCCCCAGTATGGCTCCTATAATTCCAAAGAAAAATGATACATTGTTAATAATTGGAACCCATGAAAATAATAAAGCAATACCCCCGAAAATGATTGCTAATATACCTAAAACTTTTTTCTCTGATATAAATAATCTCCTTTTAGCTTTTAACGTGAGTCCTATCTACACGTGTGTGGGGCGTGTAAATTTATATCTCTAACTTGCTATCAATAGGTTAGGGGATTTTTTTATTTATTTAATTCAAAAGTTGTTGCATTAATATTGATCGAGTCATCATCGCTGGACATATTGGATGTTACATATTTGAATTTCGATATTTTAGATACGTCAGTTTTTTCAACGATAGCTCCTACCATACCTTCTTTTTTTGCTCCAGCTTGAATTGTTTCTCCTACCAACGAATCCATAGAGCCTTGATTAGGTTGTACTTGGACTTTATTTGGTAAAATAAGTTCGGGAGTATTTATTTGTAAAGCAGTTTTATTATTATTGGTTAAATCATAGTAGAGAGCAAATTCGTAATAAGTATCGGGTAAGGTAACGCCAAAGTTTTTTTCATCAGTATCCCGTTGTGATTTGTTATTCGTTTTAATTTCTAAGATTTTGGCATCCTTGAATTTAAAAGTTGTTCCTTTGATATTTTTCGTTAAATTTATATTTTTAATAGCTAATAATTTTGCTTGTCCTGCGTCGTCAGTTGCCTTTTGTGTATCGTCAACTTTTTTAGTAACACCTGACACGTAGTGTGTTGATGTTTCATTTTTATTGCTTATTGTTTTTGAATTATTTCCACAAGCAGTTAACAAAGAAGCTGATATGATTAATATACCTAATAAATATGCTGTTTTTTTCATTCTAATTCCTCCAAAGTTTTATATGGTACAAATCGAGTAGCAGGGATTACACCTGCTTGCAGTATCTATACACTCGTTAATAAATAATTATTTTTATAGAACTTTCCCGATGATTCTAATTTCTTCAATAGGATAAATTATGTCATCGTATTTATCATTAGCAGAGACAAGACGAATCTTATCTTCTTCGATATATACAAATTTACATGTGACCCCTATATCTTCAATAGAAATAATAGCGATTTCACCATTTTCAACGGTTGGTTGATGATGGATGAATGCTTGTTGCCCTTTATGCAATCGAGGTTCCATTGAGTCACCAGCAATAGTTAATATTTCATCGGCATTTCTTGGAATCTCGGCACGATCTACAACAGAGACGTTGGCATTACTATCTTCATATTCTCCGTCAATTGGAGCACCTGCAGCAGTTGAACGGCCACTTATGATTGTACGTTGTGGGAATTCGAAGATATCTTCGTTTATTTCATTGGTGTTATTAGAATTTTGTTTGTTTAGTTGTTGTTTAGTGAAAGACAAGACTTCATCTTGTCTTTCTGAAGATAAAACATTGAACATATCCAGTAATAGATGAGAAGATTTACTGTCTTCTAAACTTGTATCTATTTCAAGAATATCAAGCGGAGAAATATCTAGAGCTTTTGATAAAAGAACTATTTTGTCACGACCCATATTTTCAATTAAACCATTTTCCCATTTTCTAACGGTACTTTTACCAACGCCTACCTTTTTACCAACTTCTTCAAGTGTTAATCCCATATTTAAACGCTTTTGTTTTAAAAAATCACTCAATGTGCTCACCTCTTTAAAAGAATTATAACAAAAAAGTGTCGAAAAGGATACAAAAAAGTGTCTAAAAATACACTTTTTTATTACGCTTATAAATTCACTGTGATATATTATTGGTGTCCTAAAAGACACAAATAAAAAGGCGGTGATTTTATGAATTCCAGTCTATTGATATCAGAGTTAAAGATTAACAACAAGAATGTGCGTTGGTTAGCATATGAAATGAGCAAAAGGGGTGTAAGGGTTTCTTCTTCTGCTCTATATAAAAAATTAAGAGGAGACTCTCAATTTACGGTACCCGAAATTAATGAAATTACTAAAATTTTAAATTTAGGAAGAGACGGGATGTATCGTATTTTTTTTGGAGACTTTGTGTCTTAAAAGACACTAGAACGTAGAAGGAGGTGTAGGGATGAAAAAAATAAAAGTTACAATTCCAATGTATATTCCAAGAATGATGTTGAATTGGATATTAGAAAAAAAATATGGCTACATTCGCTGTAACGAATGCCACCATATGTGCGCCAAAGATAGTATTTATTGTGAAAAGTGTGCAACAAAATTAAGGAGTTAACGATTTAACTATAACGTCCGAGGCAATGCTACTAATAATTTCTACAGCAAAATTTCTGAACCCAGAACTTATTTTTGATGAGTATTTATTAAATTTGGTAATAGCAACTTTAGATTTCGGACCATTTGAAATAAGGTCAGGAAGGGATGAAGAAAAATCATCTTTTTCTTCATCGTTTAATTCGTCTTGTAAATTGATTAATTCTTTTAAAGATTCTAGAGCAGTAGAGGTCCAAGGATAGGGTGAAGAGCAGTTTCTGCAGTATGAAGGAACTGGGACGTCATATCCTCCAAACACCCCATCAAGTTGTAGGTATCCATTAATGGATTTATTGCATGATGGACAATGTGTTATAACCTCTGAACCACAATCTTCGCAAAATTCTTTTGGATTTTCTGAAGAAGTGGTAATGAATGAAGAAATTTGATGGCCTTTAAGGCAGACTGACTGGGAATACTGTGTGTCCATAATATCACCACCTTTCAGATGAATTTCAGCAGTAGGATGCTGATAAAAATAGTATATCAAAAATAAGAATCTAAAGGGGGTGTAAGAATGAGTATAGATAAGTGGAATTTTAGAAAAGAACAATGGTTTTTAGAATCTGTTGAAAGTACAAAAAAAGCCTTGTTGGGTAACAACTTAACCTTTGAACAAGTCCAAATTGCTTTGGACGAAATTCGAGGCGAGTTATTAAAACAACAAAGTGAGATGAAAATTAGATATTAATCTTTATACGGGGCATCAAAGCGTTCAACAGCATGATTGTATGCTTCTTCAAACGAGTCAATAGCGATCGTTGGATCGTATAGATTTCCTTTTGATTTTTCTTCTTGTATATCACAGATAGTAACGGCAGTTGCTGCTCCAATTGCCACTCAATGGTCGCGTTGAATAAATTTATATACATTAGCACCTTTTAAATTTACTAGGTACTGGAATATCAGTAAACAAAGTATATCAAAAAATGGACCTTGCATTTATCGCCAGCCTGTCTGGTAGGCGAAAGGGTGGTTCTAATTTAAATTAAGCTAGTTTTAGTAAGTATATGATGACGTAGATCCAGCAAAGATAGCAATGAAGATTATGAAATAGATAATGATGAAAATAATGTAGGCAATAAATTTAACAATTCCAGCAATATTCCATGTTTTTTGGACAGCTTTAAAGGTTTCGACGTCTTTGTAGTTGCCTTTTTGCCAAGCCCATTCGTTACCTTTGAAACCAACAATAAATGCCCAAACGATATTTAATACTGGGATAAATATTAATAAAGGTAAGTACGTCTTATTAGCAATTCCCCAAATCCAATTGAACATGAAAGCTCCCCAGTTCCAACCTTTAACCTCTTGAGGTACAACTTTACCATTTTCATTCATTATGAAAACTCCCTTAGACAGCTTTTAACGTGGATCCTATCTGCACGTAAATGCAAAGTGAGTAGTAGGAATTGCACCTACTTAATGTATCTATACACTCGTTGGAAGATTATCTTTGTGATTTTCTATATCCGGCAGCTTGCGCTTCTTGCTCACTACTGAATGTTATCGAATTAGATGTACTCATATGATATCCGGTCTGGCCGGGCATATGGTAAATCTTAGATTTAGTATTACCAATAATAGTTCCTTCACCAGTAGTAACCTGACCATCGTTAGTAGTATGAGTATTATCTGCTGCTGTAGTTTGTGCTTGTTGTGTTGCAGCTTTTTTTGAGTTAGCTTCATCATTTGCTTTTTTAGTGCTTTCGGATTCTTTTTTAACCTTTTCAGATTCTTCACGTTGAACTTTTTCAGAATCAGCTTTGACAATACTTTCAGATTCTTTTTTAGAACTTTCGGATTCTTCTTTGGCAGTACTTTCAGATTCCTTTTTAGCACTCTCAGACTCTTCTTTGACAACTTTTTCGGATTCTTTCTTATCAGACTCCGCTTGTTTAATACTTTCAGATTCTTTTTTAGAACTTTCTTCTTTTGCTTTTTTCTTTTCAGATTCATTTTTACTTGAATCTACTTTCGATGTGTCAGTATGATTAGCTGTTGTTTTACTTGGTTGTGGTAAGGCAACAACAACAATATATGAAATAAGAAAAGCAAGTAGGGCGTACCAAACACGATTTTTAATTCTGTTATATGTAGTGGGATCTTTCTTTCTAGTTTGTATGATTCTTACTATATAATAGATTGATGTACCGAAAGATAAGAAAACTATTACACTAACGAATCCAACTAAACCGGAAGTAGAGCCGATTGCGAAGAGGGCAACCAGTGCAGCGTACCAGACACGATTTTTGATTCTGTTATATGTATCAGGATCTTTCGTCTTGGTCTGATACCTTTTAACCGAGTAGTAAATAATAAAGCCTATTGAAACAAGAAATATAAGTGCAAATAATACGTCCATAAATAATAACTCCTCCAAAGATTTTTTGTGGTGCAAAACAAGTAGCAGGAATTGCACCTGCTCTTAGTATCTATACACTCGTTACTAAAAAAATGATATAAGTGTCTATGATTTCATGTTGATAATCAATATGAAACTATTATTTGATGAATAATTCAGAACCACAGAGTTTAATATTCAGGTTTTTAGGCAAAGACAGTATATATATGGAATATCTTTAATTAGAATGAGATGGATATAGTATTCTATTTAGAGAAGTAAAAAACGGGCAATAAAAAATATATTAATAATTACTCAATTTTAAAAAAATTCAGAAAAATAAACGTATTTAATGAATATAGGGAACTTATTCGTGATTTGAGAAATTACTTAAATGAGTATCTGACCTTAATTGTATTTATCTAACATGGGTTAGGTCCTATGGATTTAATAATAATCAAATATTTAACTTTATTATAATGAATGAGTTGATATAGGTTATGTTTAGTATTAATTTACTAAAGAAGGATAATAAATTATGATATGAACCATTTAATTTTAGCACATAAAAGAATACAAAAATACGGAAAATTAGTGATTATACAAGTGGGAAAGGAATCGGAACGTATTACCGAAATATTTATTATGAAATCTAAAAATAGATAGACATGTAATCAGTTATGTACTAATTAATAAGAGTAAAAAAATGAGTATATGAAAAAGTCATCTACTCGTAAGGAGATAGACCACGAGTAGATGACTTTTTTAGAATTATTTTGTATCGTTCTTTAATATGGGATTTCAATACCTTTGATAAATAGTGCATGAATTAATATAAATGAGTCTTAAACCAACCGTTAAATTAACTAATATTCAAACAAGTAACTAAGCTAATTTTAATAAGAATAAGATGAATATGACGAGTTAGCTAATCCGGCAATAATAGCAGCAATGAAAAAGAAATATAAAAGAATACCAGCTATGCTAAGAATAAAAGAAACGATCCCGGCAATGTTCCATGTTTTTTGAACGGCTTTAAATGTTTCGACGTCTTTGTAGTCACCTTTTTGCCAAGCCCACTCATTACCTTTAAAACCGATAATAAAAATCCAAACGATATTGAAAATTGGGATGAGAACTAGTAAGGGAAGGTACGTTTTATTAGCAATTCCCCAAATCCAGTTGTACATAAATGCGCCCCAGTTCCAGCCTTTGACTTCTTGTGGGACAACGTTGCCATTTTCTTCCATCATAATATAATCCTCTGAGTCAGCTTTTAACGTGAATCAGTTTGCTGCACGTTATTTAACTATAAAAACAAGTGGTAGGAGTTGTACCCACTAAAAATGTTGCTGAGTACTCGTTAAAAATTTTTATTTCTTAGCAGGTGCTTGTTTGAGTGTGAAAATTGCTGCAATAATTAATAAAATAAATGTTGGAAGTGCAAAAATCATAGATACAAGGAATAGTGCGGAACCAATAATTCCAAGAACGTGGCCGGTAATAGAAATATCAACTTTTTTTGATTGAATAAGTCCAATAATGTGAAGAATAAGGCCAAGACCTAACATAATATAAAAGAAAATAGAAACACCACCGGATACGCTACCGGTTACAGTACTGTTTGTCTTGACGGACGATTCACTCATGGCACCAATAAGAACAACAATCCAAGAACTGGCCACTAACAAGACATTTATGATATCTAAGATACCCGCTGCAGTATTAATTTTTAACTTCATAAAGCATTTCCCCCAATCAGCTTTTAGCGTGAATCAGTTTATTGCACGTAAGTTTATTTAATTTAAAAATAATTATAAATTATCTAACAGCGACTCATTAGTCGCTGAGTGTTTCTTCATTATACATATTCCTTCTAATTTTTTATAGAAAAAGTACTTATTAAGCGCAATCAATTTTTTGTAGTTGATATGAATAGATTGGGCGGCAATTTAGTAGTCAAAAAAGGAATATAATTCTTATGCGTAAGGATATAGAATTTTATTTTTTTCTAATGAAACGATGGCAAATCTTGCCATCAAATTGGACATCTTGTACAATAATGGCAAGATAAAAAACGGAAGTTGGTTATAAGTAATGAAAATTGGAATCGATCGAATTAACTTTTTTACATCGAACGAGTATGTTGATATGACTGAGTTGGCTCTAGCTAGGGGTGTGGATCCTGATAAGTATTTGATTGGTATTGGTCAATCAAAAATGGCTGTAATTCCAGCGACGCAAGATGTTGTAACATTGGGTACCAATGCGGCGGATTCATTGATAGATGATGAAAACAGAGGTAAAATTGATTTTGTTATTTTTGCAACAGAGTCCGGAATTGACAATTCCAAGTCAGCTGGAGCATACATTTCTGGGTTACTTGGATTAAGCCATGTGAGGGCAATTGAAGTTAAACAGGCTTGTTATGGTGCAACTGCTGCAATTCAATTGGCAAAAGGACATGTTGCCCTTAACCCGGGCAGTCAAGTGCTAGTTATTGGGGCGGATATTGCCAGATATGGTCTGCATACTTCGGGTGAGCCTACACAGGGTGGCGGTGCCGTTGCGATGCTGATTACAAAAAATCCGGGTATTTTAGAGCTAGATGAAGAGAGTGGATTTATAACAGGAGATACAATGGATTTTTGGCGTCCTTTGAATCATAGCGAGGCACTTGTAGATGGCAAAACATCACAAAATGTCTACTTAGACTTTTTTAATAAAACGTGGACTGAGTACAAGGGTAAGACAAAATTAACATTATCTGACTTTAAAGCGATGTTATTTCATTTGCCATATACAAAATTGGGTACCAAGGGCTTGAGAGAGGTCTTATTAGAAGCTAATGAAGACGAAAAAATAGAATTGACACGCGAATTTGAAGCGGCAAAAAGATACAATAATCAAGTAGGAAACTTATATACTGGATCGTTGTACTTGAGTTTTATTTCCTTACTCGAAAACAGCAATGATTTAAAAATTGGTGATAGAGTTGGATTATACAGTTACGGATCAGGAGCCGTTGGTGAATTTTTTTCTGGTAAGTTAGCGTCTGAATTTGAAGACAGGTTGCCACAAATAAATTTAGAATCACGAGTTCAAGTATCTGTTGAGGCATACGAAGAAATGTATCAAAGTCAATTAAAAAACGATGGGGCGGATATAGAGCTTGATTATAAAAATGATCATTCTAAATTTGTTTTGACTGGTAGTAAAAACATGCAAAGACAATATCTTATTCAATAGAAAAAGCCGTCAAAATTAGTTTAACTAATTTTGACGGCTTTTTAATTAAAAATGACGATAGAGACCAATAACCTTACCCAGAATAGAAACCTGATCTAAGATGATTGGTGCCATTGAATCATTCTCTGGCTGGAGACGAAAGTGATTTTCTTCTTTAAAAAATCTTTTACACGTTGCCTCGTCGAATTCATTCATTGCAATAACAATTTCACCGTTCTCGGCGTTTGATTGTTTTCTGACAATGACTTGATCATCATTTAATATACCGATATTAATCATACTTTCTCCGCGAATGGTTAACATGAACAGATCATCCGAAGAGTTGAAATCAGGTGGTAGCGGGAAGTAATCCGTTACCTGTTCGACTGCCAAGATAGGGACACCAGCCGTAACTGTTCCTACCATTGGAATTAAATTTTCGTGACTATTAATTCCAATGGCGTCTAAACCAAGTGGCGTAAGTTCGATGGCTCTAGGTTTTGTTGGGTCTTTAGTTAATAATCCTTTTTTCTCAAGTCGAGCAATGTGTCCATGAACCGTAGAAGTTGAAGATAAAGAAACAGCTTCGCCAATTTCTCTAACCGTTGGCGGGTAGCCCTTTGTATCTACTCGTTCATGAATAAAGCGCAAGACCGCAAGTTGTTTGCTGTCAGATGCTTTTGTCATTTCGTACACCTCATCATCCTTATTTATTACTTTAATAGTAGCATATGAGGCTACTTGTTGCAAACAAACGTTCGGTTAATTTAATTAATTGTTTTTTATGATATTATCAGTTATGATTATTAATGAAATTTTAAGGAGTGATAGCTGATGATCCCAGAAGATTTAGCACCAAGAATTAATGAATTAACTGCAAAAAGTAAAACAGATGAAGGCTTAACAAAAGCCGAAGAAGCTGAGAGAAAAGAACTTCGTGAAACTTATCTTGCTTTATTTAGGGAAAGTTTCAGAAGCCGTGTTGAAATGATGCAAGTATATGATAAAACGGGTAAGGAAGTAACACCCGATAAAGTTAAAAAAGTTCAACGTGATAAGGGCTTACGAGACGACTAGGAAAATAGTTAGCGCTTTACGCATATTTACCTTTTCTTTTATGTGATAATTGTGTAGAATTAATGATTGAAGTGTATGGAAAGGGGTCTTGAATTATGTCAATGGGAATGACGATATTAATCGCCGTTATTGCGTTAGCAGTTGGACTTGTCGGAGGATTTTTCGGTGCTCGTAAATATATGGAAACGTATTTACAAAAGAACCCGCCAATCAATGAAGATATGTTAAGAATGATGATGGTCCAAATGGGCCAAAAACCTTCTGAAAAGAAATTGCATCAAATGATGTCATCAATGAATGCGCAAGCAAAAAATAGCTCACAAAAAAAATAATTTAATATTTTATAAACAGGCAAGGGTTTTCTTTGCTTGTTTTTTTTTCACAAAAAGGGGGAATTTGAAATGAACATATTTAGAAAACTAGGATGGTTTTTTAAACAAGAAAAGAAATCGTATGGTATTGGCGTATTTTTCTTGATTCTAGTAGCAATTTTTCAAATTGTACCACCAAAGATTATTGGAAACATTGTTGATAGCATGAGTAGAAATGAACTAACAGTGCGTAAATTAGCTATTTGGGTTGGAATTCTTATTTTCGTTGCAGTAGGACAATACCTCTTCCGGTATATTTGGCGAACTAATATTTGGGGGAGTGCAGCTCGACTTGAAAAAATATTACGTACCAGATTATTTAAACATTTTATGCAAATGGATCAGTCTTTTTTTCAACAAAATAGGACGGGTGACCTGATGGCTCATGCTACCAATGATTTAACGGCTATTCAACAGGTTGCTGGTGCCGGTATCTTGACTTTTGCCGATTCAATTATAACGGGTGGAACGACAATCATTGCAATGGTTGTTTTAATCGATTGGCGGTTAACTATTTTAGCAATAATACCGTTGCCTTTATTAGCGGTTATGGCCAGATTTTTGGGAACTAAAATACATACCGCGTTTGCCACCTCGCAGGCCGCATTTTCAACGTTGAATAATAAGACGCAAGAAAGTGTTAGTGGCATTAAAGTAATTAAAACGCTTGGACAAGAACAGGAAGATATTAATGATTTTGAAGAAAAAGTTCAAGAGACAATCAAAATTAATAGAAGAGTTAATTTTCTAGATGCATTATTTGATCCAATAACTAGTTTAATTATTGGATTATCATATGTTTTTACAATTATTCTTGGTGGGTATTATGTGACCAATGATGTAATTTCGATTGGACAACTGATTTCATTTATTAGTTATATTGCATTACTTGTCTGGCCGATGTTCGCAATTGGTCGATTATTTAACGTAATTGAACGTGGAAACGCGAGTTACGATCGCGTACAAATACTACTTAATCAGACCAGTGGAATTATTGATACTAAACAAGGATTGGCTAAATCGCCAACGGGACCTTTTGATTTTGACATACATCATTTCAACTATCCGGATGATAATCGTGTGAGTTTGCGGGATGTTAAATTTCATATTGGTTCTGGACAAACGCTAGGAATAGTTGGTAAAACGGGTGCTGGTAAATCGACAATTATGAAATTGATCCTTCGTGAATTCGATGTCTATAAAGGCACTATCTCAGTTAATAATTCAGATATAAAAAAGTATGCTTTAGACGCATATCTTAAATCGATAGGTTACGTACCTCAGGAGAGTTTTTTATTTTCAACGACTATATTTGATAATATACGGTTTGCCAACATGGATTTAACAAAAGAAGATGTTGAAATGGCCGCATTTGATGCTGATCTGGATACTGATATTATAGATTTGCCACAGCAGTATGAAACGGCAGTTGGAGAACAAGGAATCTCACTCTCTGGTGGACAAAAGCAACGATTAGCTATTGCTCGTGCCTTAGTGATCAATCCAGAATTATTAATTTTAGATGATGCGTTATCTGCGGTTGATGCTAGAACGGAATCAATTATTTTAAGCAGACTCAAAGAAAAACGTCAAAACAAAACAACAATTATCTCTGCAAGTCGTATGAGTAGCGTGATGGACGCCGATGAAATTATTGTAATTGACGAAGGCACAATAGTTGAACGAGGACAACATGAAACTTTAATGGCGTTAAGAGGTTGGTACTATCAAATGACGACTAAACAACAGCTTGAAAATAAGTTAGATGGGGGTGGATCGCAATGAGTGAAAAATCTAAATCTAGTTGGCAAAAAGAGATGAGTGGGAAGGAACAAAGGGATGTTATAAAGCGATTGTTGCCTTATACAAAAGACTTTAAGGCGGACTTTTTAATCGCAATTTTGTTTGCGGCACTTTTAAGCGGGATTAACATACTTTTACCATTACTTTTACAATATTATATGGATCACTATCTTCAGTCTAAATCGACACCACTAAATGTTATGTTTTTATTTGCGGGACTGTACTTTATAGGTGTCATTTTAAAAGCAATTACACAATTTATTCAGATGTATTTGTATTCAATGGGTGCAGAAAAAACATTAGAAAAAATTCGGATTGTCCTTTTTAAAAAAATTCATACATTGGGAATGCGGTATTTTGATCAGACTCCTGCTGGAGCTGTCGTTTCTAGAGTTACCAATGATACGATGACGTTGGCTGATTTCTGGACGTTATTTATGACGCTAATTATTGGAATTTTTTCCCTTGTCTCGGCGTTTGTGGCAATGTACATTGCCAAACCACAAATAGCGTTAATAACGTTGATATTTGTGCCAATTCTAATGATAACAACATGGTATTATCAGCGATTCAGTTCAAGGGTGTATCGACAAATGAGAGAGTACTTGAGTCGGTTGAATACGAAGTTGAATGAATCTATTGTTGGGATTAATGTTATTCAGCAGTTCCGTCAGGAAGAACGAATTGAGGGCGAATTCGAAGATACAAATGAGCTTTATTTGAAAAAAAGATTTGAAATGATTAAAACTAATTCATTGTTACTTTCACCAATTATCAGCCTTTTTTATGCGTTGGCAGTGGTTATCACACTTGGATTATTCGGTATTAACAGTTTAGATCATTTTGTCGAGGCTGGAATGGTCTATGCTTTTTTAACTTATTTACAGAATTTTTTTAATCCAATGACTAACTTAATGGATTACTTAACGACATTCCAAGATGGCATTGTCGCAGGTAGTCGTATTATTGGTGTTCTTGATGATCAAACGCTTGAACCACAGCAAACGCCTGACAAAGGAGCTACTATCGTTAACGGTAAAATCGAATTTAAGAATGTTACATTTTCGTATGATAATGAAAACGCCGTTTTAAAAAATATATCATTCGTGGTACGACCTGGAGAGACACTTGCTTTTGTTGGTCACACAGGTAGTGGGAAGAGTTCAACTATTAATGTATTAATGCGATTTTACGATTTTCAAGAGGGACAAATATTAATTGATGATTTAGATATCAAAAAATATTCATCTGATGAGTTACGTAAAAAAATGGGATTAGTACTGCAGGATTCTTTCTTATTTTATGGGACCGTTGCATCTAATATTAGAATGCTCAATCAAAATGTAACTAATGTGCAGATTGAAGAGGCTGCTAAATTTGTTCATGCAGACCAGTTTATTGAGAAACTCCCGAAGAGATACCAAACGAAAGTTGTTGAGCGGGGGGCCACGTATTCTTCAGGTGAGAAACAATTAATTTCATTTGCTAGAACAATCGTAACTAATCCCAAAATTTTAATATTAGACGAAGCTACGGCTAATATTGATACTGAAACGGAACAACTTATCCAAGATGGATTGAAGCAAATGAGACAAAATAGAACGACGCTTGTTATCGCACACAGGCTGTCAACTATCGTTGATGCTAATCAAATATTAGTTTTGGATAAAGGCAAAATTGTCGAACGTGGAACGCATGAAGAATTACTAAAATTAGAAGGTAAATATTTCGATATGTATCATCTACAAAATATTTCAGATGATTAAATAAAAAATAACGCTTGAAAATCTAAACGATTTTCAAGCGTTATTTTTTATGAGGATCAACATATTTAAAATCTGGATTTATTTCCATATCTAATTGTTTAAAAGCGTCGGTTAACTTGGTGTCCATTTGTGCTTGAACTTCGTCGGTTAACTTTGTTTTTCTGTCAAGGTAGATTGGATCGCCAAATGATACGGTTATTCTTTTTCTACTGAAAAGTTGTTTAAATGTTAATGGACCCTGGTATACTGCTGGAACTAAAGGAACCTGTGCCATTCGAGCAATTAGAAGGGAACCACCTTTTAACTCTTCCGAGTGACGCGTACCGGATGGAAACATAATTAATGATAAGTCACCTTTTTTCAAAAATTTAACTGGTGTTTTGATTGTTGATGGGCCAGGATTTTCACGATCAACAGGAAAAGCATTGGCATGGATTAAGATATAGCGTAAAATTGGATTTACAAAGAGCTCCTTTTTAGCCATAAATGAAAATTTTTTCGGGCTACCTGCCAGGGCAAAATAAATAGGGTCAAACCAAGTTCGATGCGGACCTACTAAAATATAAGATCCTTCAGGTAATTTTTCTTTATTAATGTAGTGGGCGTTTCCGTTGATTAAGAATATAATAATTCTGACAATGCCTCGCGCGAATGAATAAAACATGTGGCTACAATCCCTTCATTTTTAAACTCTGTATGGTAAGTATGACTAATTGAATTAAAAGTTGCAAGTTTAAGTTAAATATATAGAAGGTGGGTGACGATAAAGTGGTCTTACTCAATGAAAACGAACGAATTGATCAATTATATTCAAATCAGATTCAAATTATCCAAAGTTCAGACGTTTTTTCTTTCTCGTTAGATGCTGTTCTATTAGCTCATTTTGCAGAGGTTTCAAGAAAAGACTCAACTAAAATTGTTGACCTATGTGCGGGAAATGGTGCAGTGGGGATGTTTGTCAGCCAAAAGACAAGGGGTCATATCTATCAGATTGAATTACAAGAACGGTTGGCTGATATGGCTGAACGGAGCATCGAATTAAATCACTTAGGGCAGCAGATAGAAGTTAAACAGTTAGATTTAATAAAGACGTTCGATTATCTTGAAAAGGATTCGATTGACACGGTACTTTGCAACCCGCCTTACTTTCCTAATACACCGGATTCTTCAAGAAATCCTAATCCATATTTGGCAATTGCAAGACATGAAATCACGACTGATTTAGATGACATTTTGGAAATTACGAGTGGTTTGTTAAAGATGAAAGGTAAAACTTTTTTTGTTCATCGACCTGACAGATTGCCTGAAATATTAAGTAAAATGGTTAACCATCGACTAGCGCCTAAAAAAATTCAATTTGTTTATCCAAAAGAGGGAAAAGAAGCAAATATGGTTTTAATTGAAGCGATTAAAGATGGTAACGCAGCGGGTATCAGAATTATGCCACCGATCGTTGTTTACGGTGCTAATGACGAATATACGCAAAGCGTCCATGAGATTGTTTATGGAAACTGATAAAAAATATTATTTTTATGTTTTGCTGTGTGCCGACAATACACTATATGGAGGATTTACTACAGATCCTAAAAAAAGACTTGAAACGCATAATGCGGGTAAGGGTGCAAAATATACAAGGCTGCCAAGTAGACGGCCGTTAGAAATGATTTATCAAGAATCTTTTGATACGAAATCTGAAGCATTAAAAAAAGAATATGCCTTTAAACATCAATCAAGAAGTAAAAAAATTACTTATTTAAGGGCACATTCAGTTGAAATCTAAAAAAATTAAAAAATAAAGAGGTCATTAACATTATGAAAATTATTGCTTACGGAATTCGAGAAGACGAATTACCATATGTTAAGGAATGGGAAAATGATAATCAAATTAAAATAGAAACTGTACCAGATTTGTTAGATGAAAAAACCGTTCAACTTGCAGCTAACCATGATGCAATTGTTGCCTATCAGCAAAAAGATTACACGCCGGAATTAATTAAAAAAATTCGTGATTTGAATATTAAGTACCTATCAATCAGAAATACCGGAGTTGATAATGTTGATGGGGATGCGGTCAATCAATATGGGTTGATTGTGACAAACGTTCCATCTTACTCTCCAAGTGCAGTTGCAGAACTCTCTATAGCTAAATTATTGGAACTTTTCAGGAAAACACCGCAATTTAATCGCAAGATGAAAAATAATGATTTCACCTGGGAACCCGATATTTCGAAAGAAATTCGCACACAAACAATTGGTGTAATTGGTACGGGGAGAATCGGACAAACTGCAATTAAAATTTTTAAAGCATTTGGCGCAAAAGTAATTGGATATGATATTTACCAAAATCCTACTTTAAAAGAAGAAGGTATTTACGTTGATACCCTTGAAGAGTTATATGCGAAATCAACGGTTATCACTATTCATAGTCCAGCAACTGAAGATAATTATCATTTATTGGACGATGAGGCATTTAACAAGATGCAAGATGGTGTGCATATCTTAAATATGGCTAGGGGAACATTGATTGATACCGATGCACTAATCAGAGCATTAGATTCAGGTAAAGTTGCGGGAGCCGCTTTAGATACGCTTGAAAATGAAACAGATTACTTTAATAGAAAATTAAAGGAATCGCAAGTGAATGGGACTTTTAAAAATTTATTACAACGTGAGAACGTTTTGATAACGCCCCATACTGCTTTTTACACAGAGCCAGCGGTTAGAAATATGGTGATAGATGCGTTGAATGCAAGTAAAGATTTAATTGAAACAGGACATTCCGATAAAGAAGTCAAATTTAAATAAAATTGTTCTTTGAAGATGGAGGAAAAGGATTATGAAATTAATCGCATTTGGTATGAGAAAAGATGAAGTTGGATTTGCCGAAAAATGGGCACAGAAAAATCAGATTGATGTCGAAATTACTGAAGACTTATTAACTATTGATACTATCAGCCAGGCAAAAGGGTTTGACGGTATTATTGCTTTACAAACGATTCCTTACGATGAAGTATTATTTTCTGAAATGCAAAAAATGGGTATTCGAATTCTCTCTGTTCGAAATGTAGGGGTCGATAATATTGACTTAGTTGCCGCTAAAAAACATAATATTATGGTAACAAATGTTCCGGCTTACTCGCCTAACGCAATTGCCGAGTTTTCTGTCACGCAATTAATGCAACTTTTAAGAAAAACGCCTGAATTTAATTTAAAGCTCAAAGCTAACGACTATCGTTGGGCACCTAACATCTCAAGAGAATTAAGAAGCCTAACGGTTGGTGTCATTGGAACAGGCCGTATTGGCCGTGTTGCAATGGATATTTATAAGGGGTTTGGTGCGAAGGTAATTGCATATGACCTACATCCAAAACCCGAATTGAAAGAAGCAGGTCTCTATGCTGACTCATTAGATGATTTATTTGAACAAGCAGATGTTATTACGCTTCATGCGCCTGCTACAAAAGAAAATGAACATATGCTTAATCGCGATACATTTGCAAAAATGAAACAAAATGTTCTGATTGTAAACACAGCTAGAGGGACGTTAATTAATACAGAAGACCTAATTGACGCATTAAAATCGGGACAAGTCGGTGGGGCTGCTTTAGATACTTACGAATTTGAAAATCCGATATTTAATCATGATTTAAGTCATGTGGATATTGAGGATCCATTGTTTAACGAACTATTAGGTATGACAAATGTTATATTAACACCACATATCGCATTTTATACCGAAACGGCAGTTAAAAATATGGTTGAAATTGCCTTTAACAGTGCACAGCAATTTTTAACAACTGGAGCCGTAGAGACAGAAGTTAAGTAATTAAAATTAGGACTTGCGTTCTGATTTCAGATTTTGTATACTTAAAGGCGATGTTAAACATCAATTCACACCTCGTGGGATGTGACTGAGGGTGCTCGGGAGAGTCTCAGCACAGTTGAACACTTGGGAGGAAAATAAAACTTTTACTCGGAGGCACTACATCATGGCTGTTATTAGTATGAAACAATTGCTCGAAGCCGGTGTTCATTTTGGACATCAAACACGTCGCTGGAATCCAAAGATGAAACCATACATCTTTACTGAAAGAAATGGTATTTATATCATTGATTTACAAAAGACAGTTAAATTAGTTGATGCTGCTTATGCATCAATGAAAAAAGCTGCTGAAGATGATGGTGTTGTCCTTTTCGTTGGTACAAAGAAACAAGCACAAGATGCTATTGAAGAAGAAGCAACACGTGCTGGTCAATACTTTGTTAACCATCGTTGGTTAGGTGGAACTTTAACTAACTGGAACACAATCCAAAAACGTATCAAACGTCTTAAGGAAATCAAAAAAATGTCCGAAGATGGTACATTTGATGTTCTTCCTAAAAAAGAAGTTTCTTTATTAATCAAACGTAGAGATCGTCTTGAAAAATTCTTGGGTGGTATTGAAGATATGCCTCGTATCCCCGATGTATTATTCATTGTTGATCCTCGTAAAGAACGTATCGCTGTTAAGGAAGCTCAAAAATTGAACATTCCTATCATCGCTATGGTTGATACAAATAGTGATCCAGATGAAATCGATGTTAAAATCCCTTCAAATGATGACGCAATTCGTGCCGTACGTTTGATTACTGCAAAAATGGCTGATGCTATTATTGAAACTAATCAAGGTAAAGAAGAAGTGAACGAAGCTTCTTTCAAAAAAGCTGACGAAAAAGTAGATTCAATCGAAGATATTGTTGAAGCCGTTGAAGGCGGAAACAATAAAAAAGATGCTGAATAGTAAATAAATTAGGCTGTCTCAAAATTAGGTACTGTAATGGCCCTTTCTTTTGAGGCAGTTTTTTTAGATATTAAATAAAATGATTATTTAAATAAGGAGGCCATACAAATGGCAAATATTTCTGCTTCTCAAGTTAAAGAATTACGTGATACAACTGGTGTTGGTATGATGGACGCAAAAAAAGCACTCGTTGAAGTTGACGGTGACATGCAAAAAGCAATCGATTTCCTTCGTGAAAAAGGGATGGCTAAAGCTGCTAAAAAGAGTGATCGTGTTGCAGCTGAAGGTTTATCTGATGTTCAATTTTCTGGTAACTTTGCGGCTATCGTTGAAGTTAATGCAGAAACAGACTTTGTTGCCCAAAACGAACAATTTAAAACACTTGTTAAATTAATTGCAACTAAAATTGCAGAAGCACATCCTAAAGATGTTGCAGAAGCACTTACAATTAAAACAGACCGTGGAACAATCAATGATGATTTAATCGAAGCAACACAAGTTATTGGTGAAAAAATTTCATTACGTCGTTTTGAATTAGTTGAAAAAACTGACAACGAAAGTTTTGGTTCTTACTCACATATGGGTGGTTCAATCTCAACACTTGTTGTCGTTACTGATGCTGACGAAGCAACTGCTAAAGATGTTGCTATGCATGTTGCAGCAATCAATCCTAAGTATGTGTCTCGCGAACAAGTACCTGCTGAAGAACTAGCACATGAAAAAGAAGTCCTTTCTAAAGAAGCTGCTAATGAAGGTAAACCTGCTAATATCATTGAAAAAATGGTTGAAGGCCGTTTAAATAAATACTTAGCTGATATTAGTCTTGATGATCAAGATTTTGTTAAAGATCCTGATATGACAGTTGCTAAATATGTTGCTTCAAAAGGCGGAAAAGTTAAATTATTCGTCCGATATGAAGTTGGAGAAGGTCTTGAAAAGAAAGAAAATAACTTCGTTGACGAAGTTATGGGCCAAATTAAATAATTCTTTCGTTACTAAAAGTTTGTGCTTAATTGCACAAACTTTTTTTATAAATCGTTTTTGGGATAAATTGAATTATTAATTGCGTTTAAGATATGGTAAAATAGTTGTAAATAGATCGTAGGAGGAACAGTGAATGTCAGACGTTAAGTATCGACGTGTTATGTTGAAGTTAAGTGGCGAAGCATTGGCCGGAGAACAAGGATTTGGGATTAATCCGCCTGTAATTCGAAAAGTTGCCGAAGAATTAAAAGAAATTCAAGAAATGGGCGTTGAAGTTGCTATTGTTGTCGGTGGTGGTAATATGTGGCGCGGTGAAGCCGGAGCAGCAATGGGTATGGAACGCGCACAAGCAGATTACATAGGCATGTTGGGAACAGTTATGAATGCATTGGCACTACAGGATAACCTTGAATCTGTAGGTGTGCCAACGCGAGTTCAAACTGCTATTGAAATGCGTCAAATTGCTGAACCATATATCCGACGCAAAGCCGTTCGTCATCTTGAAAAAGGTCGCGTTGTTATCTTTGCTGCTGGTACGGGGTCACCATACTTTTCAACGGACACAACTTCTGCACTAAGAGCCGCAGAAATTAATGCGGATGTTATCTTAATGGCAAAAAATGGTGTTGATGGTGTCTATTCAGCTGATCCTCAAAAAGATGATTCTGCAACTAAATTTGAAGAATTAACGCATTTAGATATTATTAATAAAAACTTACAAGTTATGGATACAACGGCAAGTACGTTATCAATGGATAACGATATTCCGTTAGTTGTGTTTAATTTAAATGAACCAGGAAACATAAAAAAAGTAGTTCTCGGTGAAGCTATCGGGACAACCGTCAGGGGAAAATAAATGAAAATTACAGAACCTATTCTAGTTGATGCTCAAGATAAAATGGCAAAGGCTGAAGTTTCACTTCAAAAAAATCTTGGTAATATCCGTGCAGGACGAGCAAATGCGAGTCTATTAAATAACGTAACGGTTGATTATTATGGTGCACCAACACCACTTAACCAAGTTGCACAAATTTCAGTGCCAGAAGCTCGCGTGCTTTTGATTACACCATTTGATAAAAGTGCATTGAAAGATATTGAACATGGTATATTAGTTGCTGATTTAGGAATTAGTCCTTCAAATGATGGCTCGGCCATTCGTTTGGTTATTCCTCAACTAACAGAAGAACGTCGTAAAGAATTAGCTAAAGACGTTAAAGCTGAAGCAGAAAATGCTAAGGTTGTTATTCGTAATATTAGGCGCGACTCTGTTGATGCCTTGAAGAAATCTGAAAAAAACGGAGATTTAACTGAAGATGATTTGCGCGATTTAGAAAAACAAGCGCAAGATGTCACAAATGCTTCAATTAAAAATGTTGACGGTATCCAAGCAGATAAAGAAAAAGAAATTTTAGCAGTTTAAATAAATAGCTTTATTTTAAGACAGGCGTCGTTTTGTGCCTGTTTTTTTGCTACAATAGAACATGTAACTATTCTTGGAGGTACAATATGGTTTTTAATTTGAAGAAAAATAAAACGAGTGAAGAGATTCAATTAGATCCAAATAAAATGCCTAATCATGTTGCTGTTATAATGGATGGTAATGGACGTTGGGCGAAAAAACGACACTTGCCCAGAATTGCTGGACATAAAACGGGTATGGATACCGTAAAAACTGTTACAATGGCTGCAAGTGATTTAGGCATTAAAGTATTAACGCTTTATGCGTTTTCCACCGAAAATTGGAAACGACCTGAAACTGAAGTTAATTACTTAATGAGCTTGCCCGGGACTTTCTTTGATAAATTTGTGCCTGAATTAATTGAGAAAAACGTCAAAGTTAATGTTATGGGATATATTGACCAATTACCCAATGAAACGAAAATTGCCGTTCGTAAGGCGATTGAAGATACTAAAAACAATACGGGGATGATTCTTAATTTCGCATTAAACTACGGTGGACGAGCAGAAATTGTAACGGCGATGCAAGAGATAGCAGCTGATGCAACTAAAGGAAAAATAGATGTAGCTGATATTACTGATAAAACAATTGATCGGTATTTAATGACTGCTAATTTAGCGCCTTATAATGATCCGGAGCTATTAATCAGGACCAGTGGTGAAGAAAGAATTTCTAATTTCTTATTGTGGCAAATAGCTTATAGTGAGTTGGTCTTTACTGACACACTATGGCCAGACTTTTCCGAGGATGCCTTGAAAGATGCAATATTTAATTATCAAAAAAGAGATCGTCGCTTCGGTGGCATAAAAGAATAGGAGAATTTTTATGAGACAGCGCGTAATTACAGCAATCGTGGCACTCTGTGTTTTTATACCACTAGTTATTATCGGTGGATTACCTTTACAAATTTTTGCGTTAATTTTAGGGTGTATTGGTATTTCAGAAGTATTTGTAATGAAGAAAAAATTATTAGTCTCACCTGAAGCAACATTAGGACTTTTGATGACATTAACTGTCATTGCACCAAATAAGTGGTTTGCGTTTTTACCAGGTAATATTTCATCCGTAAATGTATTTTACTTTCTCGCTGCGCTGTTATTAATGTACATGGTTGCATCAAAGAACCGTTTTTCATTTGATGATGCTGGCGTATTTGTTTTAAGCTCATTATATGTTGGAATGGGATTTCATTATTTCATTGCAGCCAGAGGTGATAACTTTGATGGATTAATGACATTGGCATACATTTTAATTGTCATTTGGACAACGGATACAGGTGCCTACCTATTTGGTCGTAAGTTTGGTAAAAATAAATTGGCACCGCATATTAGCCCAAATAAGACATGGGAAGGATCAATTGGCGGAACGCTGATGGCAACGTTGTTAGGAAGTGTTTTTGTCTACTTCTTCCCACAGAATCATTCATTTCCAATTATGATCTTAATTACATTGATTCTTTCGGTGTTTGGTCAATGTGGAGATTTAGTTGAATCTGCATTCAAGCGTTTTTATGGTGTTAAAGACTCTGGCCGTATTTTACCTGGTCATGGTGGTATTTTAGACAGATTTGATAGTTTAATTTTTGTTTGGCCAATTATGCACTTATTTGGTTTAATGTAACAAACTAAAAGGGGGAGGATTCACATGATTAAAACGATTATTACATTTATTATCGTTTTTGGAATTTTAGTTGTGATTCATGAATTTGGTCATTACTATTTTGCAAAACGTGCTGGAATTTTAGTTCGTGAATTTTCGATTGGTATGGGACCAAAACTACTTTCATTTCATCGAGGTAGCACGACATATACGTTAAGAATTTTACCTCTTGGTGGTTATGTCCGAATGGCAGGCATTGCCGATGATGAAGATGAAGATTTAAAACCCGGTATGCCGATGAGTTTGATACTGGACGAACATAATAAGGTTATAAAAATTAACACAAGTAAAAAAACAACATTATATAATGGTATCCCAATTGAGTATCTTGATAGCGATTTACAAAAAAATCTCTGGATTTCGGGGTATGAAAATGGTAATGAAGATGAAATAAAAAAATACAATGTTGATCATGACGCATTGATTATAGAAAAAGATGGGACAGAGATTCAGATTGCCCCTGAAGATGTTCAATTTCAATCTGCTACGCTTTGGAATCGAATTTTAACTAATTTTGCCGGCCCAATGAATAATTTCTTATTGGCTATTGTTGCCTTTATCTTATTAGCCTTCATGCAAGGTGGCGTTGCAACTGATTTAAACCAAATTGGAACAGTTCAAGAAAACTCTGTTGCGCAAAAGGCGGGTCTAAAAGCTGATGACAAAATTGTGTCAGTCGCTGGTAAGAAAACGTCAAATTGGACAGAATTAACCACGGCAATCAGTGCACAACCGAATAAGAAAATAGCTTTAGAGGTTGTCAGAAATGATACAACTCAAAAAATCATGATTACGCCTGAAGCAAGTAAGAATGATTCGACTAAGACTGGTAAAATTGGTATTACGGTTAAGTTGAATCGCTCATTTGTCAATAAAATTACTTATGGTTTTACGCAATCATGGGCTGTTGTTTCAAGTATTATCGCCGTATTGATAGGCATGTTTACGAAGGGCGTGAGCCTGAATGATTTTGGTGGACCAGTTGCCATTTATGCTGTAACATCAAATGCGGCAAGTTATGGATTAACGAGTGTTATTTCATTGCTTGCGTTCTTATCAATTAACTTAGGAATTGTGAATTTATTACCAATTCCTGCGTTGGATGGTGGTAAGTTAGTCTTAAATATTATTGAAGGTATCCGTGGTAAACCTATTTCACCTGAAAAAGAAGGTATGATCACGTTAATTGGGTTCGCATTTTTAATGATTTTAATGATACTAGTAACGTGGAACGATATTCAACGTTATTTCTTTTAAAAGAAAAAGGAGAATAAAACAGTATGAAACAATCGCAACTATTAATACCAACAATGAAGGAAGTTCCAAGTGATGCTGAGGTTATTAGTCATCAAATGATGCTACGAGCTGGCTATATCCGACAAGTATCCGCCGGAATGTACAGTTACTTGCCATTAGCTTTTTCAGTTATCAGAAAAATTGAAGCTATAATCCGTGAAGAAATGGAAGCAATTGGGGCAGTAGAGATGCTTGTACCAGCTATCATTCCAGCTGAACTATGGAAAAAAACGGGTCGTTACGATACTTATGGTGATACCTTATTTAAATTAAATGATCGTCATGAGAGAAACTTTATTCTGGGACCAACGCATGAAGAAACATTTACTTCTCTAGTTCGCGATGAGATTAAATCATATAAAAAATTACCACTTACAATGTTCCAAATCCAACAAAAATATCGTGATGAAAATAGACCACGATTCGGTATTTTAAGAGGTCGTGAATTTTTAATGAAAGACGGCTATTCATTCCATGCGGATGAAGAAAGTTTGAATGATACATACCAAAAAATGAATCGAGCTTATCAAAATATTTTTGAACGTTGTGGTCTTGATTTTAGAGGTATTATCGGGGATGCCGGTGCAATGGGTGGTAATGATTCAAAAGAATTTATGGCAATTTCGGATATTGGTGAAGATACAATTGTTTATTCCGATAAAAGTGATTATGCCGCCAACTTGGAAATGGCAAAAAGCTTAAAAACGTATAAGAATACGCATGAAGCAATTAAAGATATTGAAAAAATAGAAACACCAAATGTTAAAACAATTGATGAATTAGCGACATTTATTGAAACGGCAACTGATAATTTAATAAAATCGTTATTATTTATCTCGGATGAAAAACCAGTCATGGTTTTAATGCGTGGAAATGATATTTTAAATGAAATTAAATTAAAAAATGCCCTGAATGCTAATTTTTTACGAATGGCAACTGATTCAGACGTTGCGGAAGTATTAGGTGCTGAATTCGGGTCACTTGGCCCTGTTGGCGTTTCAGAAGATGTTAAAATTATTGCTGATGAAGGTATTAAAGGTATGGTTAACGTCGCAGTTGGCGCTAACTTAACTGGATTCCATTTTTTGAATGCAAATATTGAACGCGACTATCGTGTAGATGAATTTACAGATTTACGCTTAGCTCAAGAGGGTGAAGTTTCTCCCGAAGGAGAAGGCGAATTGAAATTCACAAAGGGAATTGAAATAGGTCATATCTTCAAAATTGGCACGCGCTATTCGGAATCACTTGGCGCAAATATTCTGGATGACAATGGTCGTGAAAAACCAGTTATTTTAGGCTGTTATGGAATCGGTGTGAGTCGATTACTTGCGGCTATCGCTGAGCAACAAGCTGATGAAAATGGATTAGTATGGCCTAGAAGCATCGCGCCATACGACGTACATGTCATTCCAATTAATGCTAAGAACGACGAACAAATGACCTTAGCAAATGAGATTGATAAAAAAATGACTGAAAATGGATACAAGGTTTTACTTGATGACCGTAAAGAACGTGCAGGCGTGAAGTTTGCTGATTCAGATTTAATCGGTTTACCCGTTCGAATTACCGTCGGTAAAAAAGCAGCTGATGGTATTGTTGAAGTTAAATTACGTCGAAATGGTGAAACCATTGAAGTAACAAAAGACGAGTTAGAAAGTTCTATTTCAATTTTGCTTAAAGAAGAAAATCAAAACTAGTTGAAGAGGATTGAGTTCAAAATATAATTTTGACTCAGTCTCTTTTTCATTTTTAGAAAAGGAGCAAATAATTTGGCGCTTAATCATAAAGAACTATTTAATAAGTTGTTAGAACAAATTAATTTTAAGACGACTAACCAATATGATGATGAAATCCTCAGTTCAATTGAAATTGCAACGGTAACCGTTCATGAGAAATCAAAGCAGTGGGAATTTCAATTAATGACACCTGATATATTACCATTCGCGTTATTTAACGATTTGGTAAATAAAATTGCGGTTACGTTTAAAGATATTGCAAAAACAAAAGTAACCGTGAAAGTTGACCGGCCTCAAGTGACTAACCAGCTTCTTGGCGATTATTGGGCATGGGCCGTTCAAAATAGTGATGCTAATTCTTCTTTGGTTCAAGAACTTTTCCAAGGCAATGTGCCTTACCTCGATGATAATCGCGTTATGCTAATGGCAGAGAATGAGATTGTTAAAACGTTCTTAACTAGTCAAGCATTAGGACCAATTGAATTGGCCTACCAAATGATTGGATTTCCACAGATGAGTATTAATACGTTATTGGATGAATCAAAATCCCAAGAAAAAATTGAAGAGATTAAACAACGAAAAGAAGCACAAGATGTCATTATGATGCAGAAGGCAACTGAAACAATTCAAAAACAAAATGAAAAGAAAAAAGTTGATTCTCAAACAATCATTAATGGACCAGTTCAAATGGGTAAAAAAATTAGTACTAAAGAGCCCGCAAAACGCATGGTAGAAATTGTTGAAGAAGAACGTTCGGTTATTATTGAAGGGTATATTTTCTCTAAAGAAATTCGAACACTTAAATCTGAACGACAATTAATGATTATCAAAATGACAGATTATAGTTCGTCTATGACCGTAAAAAAATTCTCTCGCGATGAACAGGACGAAGCAATGTTCGCGGCTATTCAAGAAAAAGAATGGGTCAGAGTTCGGGGTGCTGTTCAAGAAGATAACTTTATGCGAGATTTGGTTGTGAACGCCTACGATATTAACCAAGTTGACCATCAAAGTCGTCAAGAAACTGCGCCGGATGATGAACGTCGTGTTGAATTACATTTACACTCAAACATGAGTCAAATGGATGCAACAAATTCAATTACGGACTACGTCAAACAGGCCAGTAAATGGGGACAAAAAGCCATTGCAATCACGGATCATTCTGGATTACAAGGATTCCCCGAGGCACATGCGGCAGGAAAGAAAAATAATGTTAAAATTTTATATGGTGTTGAGGCGAATGTCGTTGATGACGGAATTCCTATTGCGTTTAATGATAAAGACATCAATCTAGAAGAAGCAACATATGTAACCTTTGATACGGAAACAACTGGTTTATCTGCTCGATTTGATAAAGTTATCGAATTAGCCGCAGTTAAGATGAGTAAAGGTAATGTGATTGAAGAATTTGATGAATTTATTGATCCAGGTCATCATTTATCGGAAACGACGACTAACTTAACATCAATTACAGATGAAATGGTTCATGGATCTAAGTCTGAAGAGGAAGTTTTTAAATTATTTAGAGAATTCTCAGAAGACAGTATTTTAGTTGCTCATAATGCAAGCTTTGATATTGGCTTTATGAATACTGGTTACGAGCGCCATGGTATGGAACCAATGCAAAACCCTATTATCGATACGTTAACGTTAGCAAGATTTTTACATCCTGAACTTAAAGGATTTAGATTGAATACGCTTGCTAAAAAATTCAACGTTAATTTGGAACATCATCATCGGGCCATATATGATGCTGAGACAACTGGTCTTTTGTGTCACCTATTCCTCAAAGATGCCAGAGAACGATTTGATATCCAATCACATATTCAATTGAATGACCATATGGGTGAGCACGATGCTTATAAACAAGCACGACCTTTTCACGTTACGCTACTTGCAACGACTCAAGAAGGTCTCAAAAATATGTTTAAATTGGTTTCAACCTCTATGATTGATTATTTCTACCGGATGCCACGTATTCCTCGAAGTGAGTTGAATAAATATCGTGAGGGGATTATCGTCGGATCCGCTTGTGATTCCGGTGAAGTATTCACGGCAATGATGCAAAAAGGAATGGAAGAAGCTAAAGAGAAGGCGAAATTTTACGATTATTTAGAGATTCAGCCTAAACCTTTATATGAACCATTGATACATCAAGAGCTCATCAAAGACAATCAGAATCTGGAAGAAATTTTACAAAATATTGTTGATTTGGGACATGAAATGGATAAACCCGTTGTTGCAACAGGAGATGTCCATTATCTTAATCCCGAAGATAGCATTTATCGTAAAATTCTTGTTAATTCAATGGGTGGCGCCAATCCGTTAAACCGTTCTATTCTGCCTGATGCACATTTCAGAACAACGGGCGAAATGTTAGAAGGACTTAACTTCTTGGGCGCAGACGTTGCAAAAGAGATCGTGGTTACTAATACAAATTTAATCGCCGATTTGATTGACGATGATATTTCACCAGTAAAAGACCGATTATATGCACCAAAGATTGACGGTTCTGAAGAAGAAATCAAACAACTAACTTACAATCGTGCCCATGAACTTTATGGTGAAGAACTGCCTGAGACAGTTGTTAAACGAATTGATAAGGAATTAACCAGTATTATCGATAACGAATTTTCAGTTATTTACCTAATTTCACAAAAATTAGTTCATAAATCCAATAAAGATGGTTATTTGGTAGGTTCTCGTGGGTCAGTTGGGTCAAGTTTTGTTGCAACAATGACAGGGATAACTGAAATAAATCCATTACCTCCGCATTACCGCTGTCCTAAATGTAAATATTCACACTTTTATGAAAAAGGTGAATTTGGATCTGGGTTTGATTTACCGGATCAAAATTGTCCCAAGTGTGACACGCCTTTAGATAAAGATGGGCATGATATTCCATTTGAAACTTTCCTTGGATTTTATGGAGATAAAGTTCCCGATATCGATTTAAATTTTTCAGGTGATTATCAAGCAATTGCGCATAATTATACAAAAGTACTATTCGGCGAGGATTACGTTTTCCGAGCTGGAACAATTGGAACTGTTGCTGATAAGACAGCTTACGGGTATGTCAAAGGGTATGAACGTGATACCGGGGCCACATTTAGAAATGCAGAAATAGATCGGCTAGCTAAGGGATCAACCGGCGTTAAACGGACGACCGGTCAACATCCTGGTGGTATCTTAGTTGTGCCGAACTATATGGATGTTTATGATTTTTCACCCATTCAATACCCAGCAGATGATTCAACTTCGGAATGGAAAACAACTCATTTTGATTTTCATTCCATCCATGATAATATCTTGAAATTGGATATCCTTGGTCATGATGACCCGACTATGATTAGAATGTTGCAAGATTTATCGGGGGTTGACCCTAAAACAATTCCTACTGATGATAAGGGTGTTATGCAGATATTCCAAGGACCTGAAGTACTTGGCGTAACCAGCGACGAGATATTCTCTAAGACAGGGACATTGGGTATTCCGGAATTTGGAACGCGATTTGTGCGTGGAATGCTTGAAGAAACGAAACCAAAAACCTTTGCCGAGCTATTAAAAATATCTGGTTTATCGCATGGAACGGATGTTTGGTTAGGTAATGCCGAAGAACTGATATCAGATGGAACAATTACGATGTCAGAAGTTATTGGTTGTCGTGATGATATTATGATGGGCCTTATTCACATGGGAATGGAAGCCGGTAGTGCGTTCAATATCATGGAAGGGGTTCGAAAAGGCAAGGGTATTTCTGATGATTATCAGGCCGAGATGAAAGAAGCAAAAATTCCTAATTGGTACATTGGCGCCTGTTTGAAAATTAAGTATATGTTCCCTAAAGCGCATGCGGCTGCCTATATTTTGATGGCATTACGGATTGCCTATTATAAGGTTTATTTTCCAATGTTATATTATTGTGCTTACTTTAGTGTTAGGGCAGATGATTTTGACTTAGTTGCTATGTCGCATGGCAAAGAAGCTGTGAAAAAATCTATGAAAGAAATTACTGATAAGGGAATGGACGCATCGACAAAAGAAAAAAACTTGTTGACCGTCCTTGAATTAGGTAATGAAATGCTTGAACGTGGATTTGAATTTGGGATGATTGACTTAGATAAATCAGATGATTCGAACTGGTTAATCGATGGTAATAAATTAATTGCGCCATTTAGAGCTGTACCAGGCCTTGGTAATAACGTTGCCAAACAGATTATTGCTGCTCGTGAAGAACGTCCATTTTTATCTAAAGAAGATTTAGCTAAGCGTGGTAAGGTTTCTAAGTCTTTAATTGAGTATATGACTGAAAATAATGTTTTAAAGGCATTGCCTGATGAAAATCAATTATCAATTTTTGATGAAGCGTTTTTCTGAAAATTGAAAAAGTGATAACTAGGCAGTTTGTTGATGTTTTCAGAAAATTATGCTATATTAAAGAAAGTATTTTGATATCTTGTTTGAGTGAGCAGCGATGCTCACTCTTTTTATTGGAAAAATGTAAGGAGGGTACCGTGTGAGTACTGTTATAGAGACTGTCACAGAGCTAGTTCAACCAATCGTCGATGAACAAAATATTGAATTGGTTGACATTGAATTCGTTAAAGAAGGCCCAAGTTGGTTTTTAAGAGTTTACATTGATAAGCCTGAAGGCATTAAAATTGAAGAATGTGTCGCTGTCAGCGATGTTTTAAGCGAAAAATTAGATGAGATTAATCCGGATCCAATCCCACAAGCATACTTTTTAGAGGTTTCATCACCTGGTGCTGAAAGACCTTTAAAAAAAGAAAAAGATTTTGAAAGAGCTGTGAATCAATATGTTAACGTATCGTTATATGAGCCAATGAATAATGCCAAGATTTTTCAGGGAACATTGACTAATTTAACAACGGATGAATTAACAATTGATTACATGGATAAAACGCGTAAGCGAACAATTGTTATTCCTCGTCAAAAGATAGCTAAAGCACGTTTAGCTATTAAATTTTAAACATTTTTTTATAAAGGAGTAAACTAAAGATGAGTAAAGAATTATTAAGCGCACTAACAGTGCTAGAAGAAGAAAAGGGTATCAAAAAAGAAGTAATTATTGACGCTATTGAGGCAGCACTTGTTTCAGCATACAAACGTCATTATAATCAAGCACAAAATGTTGAAGTCGAATTTGATTCAAAAAAAGGGAATATTTCAGTTTATGCCGTTAAAGAAGTTGTCGAAGAAGTTTTTGATTCGCGTCTTGAAGTTAGTTTAACGGATGCTTTAGATATCAATAAAGCCTATGAAGTTGGAGATTCAATCCGCTTTGAAGTAACGCCTAAAGATTTCGGCCGGATTGCTGCGCAAACTGCTAAACAAGTTATTATGCAACGTGTACGTGAAGCGGAACGTAGTATTGTTTACGACCAATATATTCAATATGAAAATGAAATTGTTAGTGGCGAGGTAGAACGCCATGATAATCGCTACATTTATGTGAATTTAGGTAAGGTAGAAGCTGTATTAGCTAAGATTGACCAAATTCCTGGCGAAAGTTTTAATCCACATGATCGTATAAAAGTTTATATTACAAAAGTTGAGAATGCTGCTAAGGGACCTCAAGTTTTTGTTAGCCGTTCACATCCTGATTTATTAAAACGATTATTTGAACAAGAAGTTCCTGAAATTTATGATGGAACAGTTGAAATTGTTTCAATTGCACGTGAAGCTGGTGATCGTGCTAAGGTTGCTGTACGTTCAAACAACCCAGATATTGACGCTGTTGGTACCTGCGTTGGTCCTAAGGGTCAACGTGTCCAAACAATTGTTAATGAATTAAAAGGCGAAAACATGGATATTGTGGAATGGAATGAAGATCCCGCAAAATACATTGCAAACGCATTGAACCCCGCAGAAGTCGTTGATGTCATTTTCAATCCAGAAAACGATCATGCATGTACAGTTGTGGTACCAGATCATCAATTATCGTTGGCAATCGGTAAAAAAGGTCAAAATGCACGATTAGCCGCAAAATTAACAACATTTAAAATTGATATTAAATCTGAATCTGATATGGTTAACAGTAGTAAAGAAAAATCAGTTTCTGAAACAAACGAATAAGCCGACCAAAATTGATCGGTAATTGATTTGGAGGCAAATTAAAATGATTAATCGTAAAATTCCAATGCGGAAAGATATCGTTACGGGTGAAATGAAACCCAAAAAAGAGCTTGTTCGCGTTGTGAAAAATAAAGAAAACGAAGTATCTTTGGATCCGACTGGTAAAAAACCTGGTCGTGGCGCTTATATTTTTCTTGATGTAGACGTGGCTAAGAAGGCACAAAAAGAAAGAACGTTTAATAAAGCGTTTGGCATCAAAATTGATGATTCATTTTATGAAGAACTTGTCGAATACGTTGATCATCAGGTAGCTAGACGAGAATTGTTTAAAGATGAAAAATAGTCAAAAATTCTTACAAATGCTAGGTTTGACCAGACGCGCAGGAATGTTAGTGACTGGTGAAGGATTAGTGTTAAATGCTGTCAGAAAGAATAAAGCAAAATTAGTTATTCTCTCTGAAGATTGTGGACAAGCGACTTTAAAAAAAGTAACAGATAAGTGTAACAGTTATAATGTGAAATTATATGTTGGCTTTTCAAAAGCCATTTTAAGCGAAGCCGTTGGACAACAGCGCACGGTTTATGCTATTACCGATAAGGGTTTTAGCAGAAGGATGTGTGACTTAATGGATATATAGAAGGAGCATGCAAATATGGGAAAAAAAAGAATTTATGAATTAGCTAAAGAGCTAGATTTGAATACTAAAGATGTTATCGATTTTGCAACAACAAAAGGATTTGATGTTAAAAATCATATGTCAACTATTGGTGACAATGAAGAACGTCAAATCCGCGATAACTTTAAAAAAGGGACTGCTAAACCTGCGGCCGTAAAGAAACCTGCTGCAAAGGTTGCACCCAAAGCTGCAACGAATAAACCAGCTGCTAAGAAACCGGCACAACCTGTTTCAAAAACAACAAGCAGTAAACCTGCCGCTCAAAAAACAAATCCGGTAGCGGCTAAACCAGCTACTACGGCGAGTGCAACAACTAAAGCAACAAGTGACAAACCCGCAAGTCGTCCTCAAAATAGTACGCAATCAAGTGCTAGAACTGCTAATAATGGTAACGCTAATCAGCAAGGACGTTCGAGATTTAATAACAATAACCGTTATGGGAATAATCCTTATAACAAACGTAACAGAAATAAGAAAAACCGTCGCTCAACGACGCCAAAACCACCAGTATCACCTAGAAAAGATAAACCATTACCAGAAATCTTATTTTACAATGAAGCAACAAACGTTGCAGAAATTGCTAAAAAGATTCATCGTGAACCAGCAGAAATCATCAAAAAATTATTTATGCTGGGCGTAATGGTTAACCAAAATCAAACACTTGATACGGATACAATTGAAATTTTAGCATCTGAATATGGAATCAAATCAGAAGCTAAAATTGATGTTGATGTTGCCGATATTGACAAGTTGTTTGATGCTGAAGTTAAAAATGAAGATAATCTTGTTTCAAGACCACCAGTTGTTACAATCATGGGACATGTCGATCACGGTAAGACAACCTTACTTGATAAATTACGTCATACTCATGTTACTGACGGTGAAGCCGGCGGTATTACGCAACATATTGGTGCTTACCAAGTAAAACATGATAACAAAACGATTACTTTCTTGGATACACCTGGACATGCTGCATTTACAAATATGCGTGCCCGTGGTGCAGATATTACTGATATTACAGTATTAGTTGTTGCTGCTGATGATGGGGTTATGCCTCAAACAATCGAAGCAATTAATCATTCAAAAGCTGCAAACGTTCCAATTATTGTTGCGGTTAATAAGATTGATAAACCTGGTGCAAATCCTGCCCATGTTACAGAACAATTAGCTGAATATGAATTAATTCCTGAAAGTTGGGGTGGCGACACAATTTTCGTTGAAATTTCAGCGAAGACTGGTGACAACCTTGATGAATTATTAGAAATGATTTTACTTGAAGCTGAAGTTCTTGAATTAAAAGCAAATCCAAAACAAAAAGGTATCGGTTCAGTTATTGAAGCACGTCTTGATAAAGGCCGTGGAACGGTTGCTTCATTACTTGTTCAACAAGGAACTTTAAAAGTTGGGGATCCAATTGTTGTTGGGAATAGTTTCGGACGTGTTCGTACTATGACAAATGATAAAGGTCGTCAAGTCAATAAAGCTAAACCTGCAACACCAGTTGAAATTACTGGGTTGAATGATGTTCCGGGTGCCGGCGATCGTTTCGTTGTCTTCGATGACGAAAAAACGGCTCGCGCAGCTGGTGAAGAACGTGCTAAACGTGCCTTAACGAAGGAACGTGGAAACGTGACTCATGTAACGCTTGATAACTTGTTTGATTCTCTTAAAGAGGGAGAATTAAAAGAAGTTGCTGTTATTATTAAAGCCGATGTACAGGGATCAGTTGAAGCTCTTGCAGGTAGTTTGAAGAAGATTGATGTTGAAGGCGTTCGCGTTAACATTATTCATCAAGCTGCCGGTGCAATCACTGAAAGTGATGTTACCTTAGCAGAAGCAAGTAACGCTATTATCATTGGTTTCAATGTGCGTCCAACGCCTCAAGCTAAACTTCAAGCGCAATCTGATGAAGTGGATATTCGCTTACATCGTGTTATTTACAACGCGATTGAAGAAATTGAAACTGCCATGAAAGGGATGCTTGAACCCGTTTATGAAGAAAAAATTACGGGCCAAGTTGAAATTCGTGAAACATACAAAGTTACAAAAGTTGGAACAATCGGTGGTGCTTATGTCACTGAAGGTTACATCGAAAGAGATAGTGGCGTTCGTTTAATCCGTGACGGAATTGTGATTTACGAAGGTAAATTAGCAAGTTTGAAACGCTTTAAAGATGACGTTAAGATCGTTAAACAAGGTTTTGAATGTGGTGTCATGATTGAAAAATACAATGACATTAGAGAAGGCGACCAAATTGAAGCCTACGTTATGGAAGAAGTTCCAGTTAAATAATTCATAACAACTATTAGGAGGATATACAATGACACAACATTATCGTGTGGGTCGTTTATCACAAGAAATCCAAAAAGAAGTTAATGACATTCTTTTAAAACGCGTGAGAGATCCTCGCGTTGAAGGTGTTACAATTACGGGTGTAAATGTGACTGGTGACTTGCAACAGGCGACAATTTACTACAGTATTTTGTCAAATATGGCATCAGACGCACAAAAAACACAACGTGGTTTAGAAAAAGCTTCTGGATTAATTCGTGGTGAACTTGGATCAAGACTCTCGATTTATAAAACACCAGAATTGGCTTTTGTGAGAGATGAGTCAGTTCAATATGGCGACAAAATTGATCAACTGCTTAAAAAAATAGATTCTGAATATTAATTTAAAAGTCTTAAAACATTATTTAATAGTGTTTTAAGACTTTTTATTTTAAATTTTTATACTAAGGTACAAACGATATCCTTCAGTTTGATGATTATGCTATACTATTAAAAGTATAATAACGGAGGTAAGAAGATGGACGGAATTATTCCACTATTCAAAGAACGTGGTATGACTAGTCACGATTGTGTTTTTAAATGTCGTGGTATTTTTCAAACCAAAAAGGTTGGCCACTCTGGTACTTTAGATCCAAACGTTGATGGTGTTTTACCAATTTGTATTGGTAAAGCAACAAAGACTGTAAACTATTTAATGAATTCTGGTAAGGTGTATAGGGGTGAAATTACGCTTGGATTCTCTACTGAAACTGAAGATTTAGATGGTGAGACAATTGAAGAAAAAGATATTTTGAAACCATTTGAAGCGGATGAAATTGATGCTGTTATGAAACAAATGACGGGAACAATGATTCAAATACCGCCAATGTTTTCTGCCGTTAAAGTTAATGGACGTCGGTTGTACGATTATGCACGTAAAGGTGAAACGGTTGAACGACCAGAACGAGAAATTACTGTGACTTCGTTTATTCAAACAAAGCCCGCAGAATACGATACCGAAAATAAAAGACAAAAAATTTATTTTGAAGTTGCTTGTGGTAAAGGGACTTATGTCAGAACGTTGGCTGTTGATCTTGGAAAAGAATTGGGTGTACCCGCCGTTATGTCAGACTTAACTAGATTGGAAAGTGGCGGATTTAGAATTGATAAAGCTTTCACGCTTGACCAACTTAATGAAGCCAAGGCTAATGGAACGCTGGAATCATTATTATATCCAATTGACGCTGCATTAACGTCATTTAAAAAGTATGAATTAACTGATGAACAATGGGCAATTGTTAAAAATGGTGGTTTCTTGGCCATTGATTCTTTTAATGACGAACCAATGGTTGCATTAGTTTATGAAAATAAAATTAGATGTTTGTATAGATTGAACAGTGAAAAAAACCGTTATCAATCTGAAACAATGTTTGATTTAGGGTAAAGGAAGTTATTGTGATATGAAAGTTATTTATTTAACTGAGCCATACGATCCTAAAAAAATTGATGACGAGGCGATCTCACTTGCTATGGGTTTTTTTGACGGCGTTCATTTAGGACATCAAAAAGTAATATTAAAGGCTAAACAAAAAGCTAACGAAAAGAAAATTAAACTTGCGGTGATGACGTTTGATAAGCATCCTTCGGTTCAATTTCAAAAGAAACCTGAACGAAGTATTAAATACTTAACCTCAATGGAAAAGAAAATTTCATTAATGGAGGGACTAGGTGTTGATATTTTTTATATCCTAACGTTAAACAATGATTTGGCAAGTTTAACACCACAGGATTTTGTTACCAAGTATATGATTGATCTGCATGCACAAGTTGTTGTTGCTGGGTTTGATTATACTTATGGTAAAAAAGATATTGCTAATATGGATACATTGGCCAAGTATGCTCATCAACAATTTGAGGTTGTAACTGTACCTGAATTGATATCTGAAGATCAAAAGATAAGTTCAACTAGAATTAGGGCTGCTATCGATAAAGGGCAGATAAACGATGTGAATAGATTGTTAGGGTATGAGTATCAAACGATTGGTGAGGTTGTTCATGGCGAAGCCAGGGGTAGAGAACTTGGGTTTCCGACGTTGAATCTAGAGTTTAACGAGCATATTCGAATTCCGGGACCTGGAATCTATGTGACAAGGGTCCAGGTATCTGGTGTCTGGTATCGTGGAATGGCATCTATCGGATATAATGTCACATTTGGGCAAGATCGTGAATTAACCGTTGAAATTAATTTGTTTGATTTTAATGAAATGATCTATGGTCAACAGGTAACGGTCGAATGGCTGTCATATTTGAGAAGTGAAATTAAATTTGATGGGATTGATGGATTAATCTCACAGTTAAATCAAGATAAAAAAATGACAAATACTTATTTTAATTAATTAATCTAAATAAATCATAAATGACTGACCAAATAGAGATATTTAGTCAGTCATTTTCTTTAAAAAAACGAGTGCATTCCTTGACAACAATCTAAACATTTAGTATATTAATAGTTGTCTTAGCACTCTATTGTGCTAAGTGCTAAAAAGAGGTGATTGATCATGCTAACGGAAAGACAAATGTTAGTGTTAGAAGCAATTGTCAGAGTTTACACAGAAGTTGGGCAGCCGGTTGGTTCTAAATCGGTCGTCGACTTTTTGCCAATGCATGTTAGTTCGGCAACGATAAGAAATGAAATGGTTGCCTTGGAGAATAAAGGGTTAATTAAAAAAACGCATTCTTCTTCAGGACGCATCCCTTCGTTTTTAGGATATCGTTATTACGTAGACCATATTGTTCAACCCGGAGTTGTTCCGGCGGCAGAACTGGTGAATATTCAGAATTCTCTTGGCGTTCATTTTCAAAAGATTGATGAAATATTTGCGGAATCAACTAAGATTCTTTCAGATTTGACGAATTATACGGCAATTTCATTACGACCTGAAACAACGGAGAGTCGACTCGAAGGATTCCGATTAGTTCCACTAGGAAATCACCGAATTATGGCTATTCTTGTTATGAGTAGTGGTGTCGTTGAAAATCAAACGTTTAGCATTCCTAAATCAATTAATGGTTCAGATTTGGAAGCTGTAACGAGGTTGTTGAACGATCAATTAATTGGGTTGTCGTTAGCCGAAATTTCTATGAAGCTAAGGACAAGTATTCCGGTTATGTTGGTTGATTATATGCGTAGACCGGATGGCATTTTAGACGTTTTTGGCAATATTTTAAAGCAGGCGGCACGTGAACAGGTATTTGTTGGCGGTAAATCTAATATTTTAGATTTTGCAACTGACAGTAACGTGGATGAGCTAAAATCACTGTATGATTTAGTAGATACATCGAATAATAAGAATATTGGTGATTTGATTGGCATTCAAGGTAAACCCATTCAAATTAAGATTGGTGAGGAATTAACGAATCAATTACTTGATAACTATAGTCTAATATCAGCTAGTTATGATGTTAGCGACCACGGTCAGGGTGTTATTGCGTTATTGGGTCCAACAAATATGCCATATTCAAAGATGATTGGTTTACTCGATGCATTCAGTGATGAGCTTGCAAAAAAATTATTAGATTATTATCAACAATTTGATAAATAAGAAAAGGGGTGTTGTGTGTGGTTAAGGATGCCAAAGAAGATTTAGTTGAGGAAGATGTTGCACAAGAGCAACATCAAGCTAATGAAACAACTGATCAAAATGAGAAAAAAAGTTCTGTTACTGATAAAGTAAAAGAAAAATTTAGTAAAAAACCTTCTGATGCGGATAAGTTGGCTGAATTACAAGTCAATCTAGATGCAATGGAAGATAAATATTTACGGGCAGAAGCTGAGATGGCAAATATGAATACTCGCTTTAAGAAAGAACAAGAACAACTCTTGAAGTATAGTGGACAGTCATTAGCTAAAGACGTTTTGCCTGTTATCGATAATTTAGAAAGAGCGTTGTCAATTGAGGTCGATACTGAAAATGGCGAGCAACTAAAAAAAGGTATCGAATTAGTTTACAAAGATGCACAAAAAGCGTTAACTAATAATGACGTGATTGAAATTGCAACTGATGGCGTTATGTTCGATCCAACTATTCATCAAGCAGTTCAAACTGTTCCTGCTTCTGATGATCAGAAGGCAGATACAATTGTTCAAGTCCTTCAAAAAGGATACAAATTAAAAGATAGAGTGTTACGTCCAGCAATGGTCGTTGTCGCTCAATAATAATATAAGAAGAGGTAGATAAATTATGGCAAAGATTATAGGAATTGATTTAGGAACAACTAACTCAGCTGTTGCTGTTTTAGAAGGTAAAGAAGCAAAAATTATTACAAATCCAGAAGGAAACCGTACAACACCATCAGTTGTTTCATTTAAAGATGGCGAAACACAAGTCGGTGAAGTTGCAAAACGTCAAGCAATCACAAATCCAGATACTGTGGCATCAATTAAACGTCACATGGGTGAAGAAGGCTATAAAGTTGATATTCAAGGTAAATCATATACACCACAAGAAGTTTCAGCAATGATTTTACAATACATTAAAGAATATTCTGAAGCATACTTAGGCGAATCAGTAACACAAGCTGTTATTACAGTTCCTGCATACTTCAATGATTCACAACGTCAAGCTACAAAAGATGCTGGTAAAATTGCCGGTTTAGAAGTTGAACGTATTGTTAACGAACCAACTGCAGCAGCTTTGGCATATGGTCTTGAAAATACTGAAAAAGATGAAAAAATCCTTGTTTTTGATTTAGGTGGTGGTACATTTGATGTTTCTATCCTTGAATTAGGCGATGGTGTCTTTGAAGTATTATCAACAAATGGTGATACTAAACTTGGTGGCGATGATTTTGATCAAAAAATCATGGACTGGTTAGTTGATACTTTCAAAAAAGAAAATGGTATTGATTTATCAAAAGATAAAATGGCAATGCAACGTCTTAAAGATGCTGCTGAAAAAGCTAAAAAAGATGTTTCTGGTGTTACTAGTGCACAAATTAGCTTACCATTTATCACAGCCGGTGCTGCTGGACCTTTACATTTAGAAGCAACATTATCACGTGCACAATTCGATAACTTAACACAAGAATTAGTTGAACGTACACGTATTCCAGTTCAAAATGCTTTGAAGGATGCCGGTTTAACAAATGCTGATATTGATCAAGTTATCTTGGTTGGTGGATCAACACGTATTCCAGCAGTTCAAGCATTAGTTGAAAAAGAAACAGACCATAAACCTAACCAATCAGTTAACCCTGATGAAGCTGTTGCACTTGGTGCTGCAATTCAAGGTGGTGTGATTACTGGTGATGTTAAGGATGTCGTTTTACTTGATGTAACACCACTTTCATTGGGTATTGAAACAATGGGTAGTGTCTTCACTAAGTTAATTGACCGTAACACAACAATTCCAACAAGTAAGTCACAAACATTCTCAACAGCCGCAGATAACCAACCAGCCGTTGATATCCATGTCTTACAAGGTGAACGTCCAATGGCTACAGATAACAAAACATTGGGTCGCTTCCAATTAAATGATATTCCTGCTGCACCTCGTGGCATCCCTCAAATCGAAGTTAAATTTGATATTGATAAAAATGGGATTGTTAATGTTTCTGCTAAAGATTTAGGCACAAACAAAGAACAAAAAATTACAATCAAGAGTTCAGGTGGTCTTGCAGAAGACGAAATCGAACGCATGGTTAACGAAGCTAAAGAAAATGAAGAAGCTGATAAAGCACGTAAAGAAGAAGTTGACTTGAAAAATGAAGTTGACCAATTATTATTCTCAGTTGATAAAACTTTAGAAGAATTAAAAGGTAAAGTAACTGAAGAAGAAATTAAATCTGCAGAAGATGCTCGTGATGCTTTGAAGAAAGCTCAAGAAGATAACAATGTTGAAGATATGAAAGTCAAGAAAGACGAATTGAATAAAATCGTTCAAGACCTAACTGTTAAATTATATCAACAAGCACAAGATGCTCAAGGTGAAGCTGGTGCCGAAGGCGCAGCTAAAGACCCTAAGGATGAAACGGTCGATGGTGACTTCGAAGAAGTTAAACCTGAAGACAAGAAATAATTTTTACCAAATTCTAAGCATGATAGAAAGTCAAAGGCCTTTGGGACTTTGACTTTTTATTTCATGTTAGGCATGTTATCCTATTTAGAGCAATAAAAACCAAAAAGGTTATTCGGAGGTACGGAATGGCAGAGAACAGAGATCCATATGATGTACTTGGTGTGACTAAGGAATCATCACCTGAGGAAATAAAAAAAGCGTACCGTAAGTTATCTAAACAATATCATCCAGATATTAATAAAGATGCTGGTGCGGAAGATAAATTCAAAGAAATTACTGAAGCTTATGAGACTGTTGGGGACCCACAAAAGAAGGCTGAATATGACCAATATGGTTCAGCTGGATCACAAGGTGGTGGCTACCGAGGTTTTGGTGGTCAAGGCCAACAAGGTGGATTTGGCGGCGGTGGATTTGAAGATATTTTCAGTTCATTTTTCGGTGGCGGTGCTACTCAAGACCCAACTGCTCCGCGTGCAGGACGTGATTTACAATACGAGATGACATTGACATTTAACGAAGGTGTTTTTGGTAAGGAATCAACAATCAAATACAATCGTAAAAGTCTTTGTGCCACTTGTGGCGGTTCTGGTGCAAAACCTGGAACATCTCCAATTACATGTCGCAAGTGTGGCGGACGAGGCACAATTCAAGTTGAGCGTCGGACACCACTTGGCAATATGATGACTGAACAAGAATGTGACGTTTGTCATGGTTCAGGTAAAGAAATTGAAGAAAAATGTGAAACTTGTCATGGTTCAGGTCATACTGACGAAAGACATGAAGTTAAAGTAACCGTTCCTGCCGGCGTTGAAGATGGTCAACAAATGCGTCTACAAGGACAAGGTGAAGCGGGCGAGAATAGCGGGCCTTATGGAGATTTGTACATTATCTTTAGAGTCCAAGCTAGTGGAACTTTTGATCGCGAAGGATCTGAGATTTATATTGATGTTCCGATAAGTTTCGTTCAAGCTGCTTTGGGTGACGAAGTGACGGTTGAAACGGTACACGGTGACGTTAAAATGAAAATTCCAGCTGGAACTCAGACAGGAACAACATTTAGATTACGTGATAAGGGGGCACCTAAGTTACATGGTAAAGGTAACGGTGACCAACAAGTGACGGTTAATATCGAAACGCCTCGTAACTTGAAAAAAGAACAAAAAGAAGCTTTAAAAGAGTTTGCTACAGCTAGCGGCAAAAATGTTGTTGGTGAAGGTAACTTGTTTGATAAGTTAAAAGATCAATTTAAAGGAAAAAAATAAATCGGAAGATAGGATCGTCTTAATGAGATGATTCTATTTTTTTGTACAAGAACTGTAATTGTGTTTACCCGTGTTGATTGTTATACTTGAAAAAGATAGAGACAAGAAAGTAGGACGCAATTAATGGATTTTGAAGAAATGCAAGACAGACAAAAACATATTCGTAATTTTTCGATTGTGGCACATATTGATCACGGAAAATCAACGCTTGCGGATCGTATCCTTGAGATGACTGATACAGTTACGAAACGTGAGATGAAGAATCAATTATTGGATTCAATGGATCTTGAACGAGAACGTGGTATTACAATAAAATTAAATGCGGTTGAGTTACATTATCTTGCTAAAGATGGTGAAACATATATCTTCCATTTAATCGATACACCAGGACATGTCGATTTCACTTATGAAGTTTCAAGAAGTTTAGCTGCTTGTGAGGGAGCTGTGCTTGTTGTTGATGCTGCTCAGGGGGTTGAAGCACAAACTCTTGCAAATGTTTATTTAGCAATCGATGATGATCTTGAAATTTTACCAGTCATTAATAAAATTGATTTACCATCTGCTAATATTGAAATGGTGAAAAAAGAAATTGAAGATGTTATTGGATTAGATGCTTCTGATGCCGTTTTAGCGAGTGCAAAAAATGGCATTGGTATTGAAGAGATGCTTGAACAAATTGTTACAAAAATTCCTGCACCAAGTGGTGATTTAAAGAAACCGCTCAAGGCATTAATTTTTGATTCAATTTATGATAGCTACCGTGGTGTTGTTTTAAGTATCCGAGTAGTTGATGGTGTTGTAAAACCTGGTGATATGATTGAATTAATGAATAGTAAGAAAAAATACGAAGTCACAGAAGTTGGCGTTATGTCACCTAAGGCCGTTGACCGTGAATTCTTAATGGCTGGTGACGTTGGTTATATTACGGCGGCAATTAAAGATATTCGTGATACGCGAGTTGGTGATACAGTAACATCAGCAGATAATCCTGCTACTGAACCGTTAGACGGTTATCGTGCAATTAATCCGATGGTTTACTGTGGACTCTATCCTGTTGATAATTCAAAATATAATGAATTACGTGAAGCGCTTGAAAGATTACAGTTGAATGATGCTGCTCTGCAGTTTGAACCAGAAACGTCTCAAGCTTTGGGATTTGGGTTCCGTTGTGGGTTCTTAGGGTTGTTGCACATGGATGTTGTTCAAGAACGCTTAGAACGTGAATCTGGGCTAGATTTGATAACGACGGCACCATCCGTTATTTATCATGTTGATTTAACTGATGGTGAGAAGTTAATTGTCTCTAATCCTTCTGAAATGCCGGAACCATCATCAATTAAACAAATTAATGAGCCATATGTGAAGGCAAGTATCATGGTACCTAATGAATACGTTGGTGCAGTTATGGAACTTTGCCAGAAAAAACGTGGCGTTTTTGATACCATGGACTATTTAGATGAATTTCGTGTCAACATTATTTATCATATGCCTTTATCGGAAATTATTTTTGATTTCTTCGATAAGTTAAAATCAAATACGCGTGGATATGCTTCTCTTGATTACGAAGAAGAAGGTTATCGTCCAAGTGATTTAATTAAAGTTGATATCTTATTAAATGGTGAAGCAGTTGATGCTTTAAGCTTTATTGTCCATCGGGATTTCTCATTTGAACGCGGTAAGGGAATTGTCAACAAACTGCGGACATTAATTCCCCGTCAAATGTTTGAAATTCCAGTCCAAGCTGCGGCTGGGCAAAAAATTATTGCGAGAACCAATATTAAAGCTTACCGTAAAGATGTTACGGCTAAGTTATATGGTGGTGATCGTACACGCCGTATGAAACTTTTAGAAAAACAAAAAGCTGGTAAGAAACGAATGAAGCAAGTTGGTAACGTTGAGATTCCTCAAGAAGCGTTTATGGCTGTCTTGAAGATTGACGAAGAGGAAGAAACTAAGAAAAAATAGATTTTTTAAATTAAATATTAGTATATAAAAGACTGGTTTTTATTTTGGGTTCATCTCAATTCAGTCTTTTTGTATTTCAATGAATAAATGTACTGGAGGATTTTTTAAGTTGACTATTAAAATAACCAATGCAAACCCGGATGATTTATTAGATATATTCAAAATTGAAGAAGCTGGATTTGTTCCGGGACAGGCGGCAACGAAAGAAGCAATTGCCGAAAGAATCGAGCATATTACGGATACATTTTTTGTTGCTCGCAACGAAGATAATAAGGTCATAGGTTTTATTAATGGGCCAGTCGTTAATCAACGATATTTAACAGATGATTTATTTATAAAAACGACCGTAAACCCTGCGAACGGAGGATTCCAGAGTATTTTAAGTTTAGCTGTTTCTGCAAAGTATCAGCATCAGGGAATATCGGATCAGCTACTTAAAGCTATGGAAGGAAATGCGTTATCTAATAAGCGACAAGCGGTTACTCTGACGTGTTTACGCGAACTTATTGGATTCTATGAAAGACATGGCTTTAAAAATGAAGGAATGGCTTTATCTAAGCATGGCGGAGCAGAGTGGTTTAACATGGTTAAGATTATTTAATTATCGGAGAATAATACTTAAAATACCAGGATGAGTACAACTTGCTTGTTGTATTCATCTTTTTTTTGTACACTAAAGTCATTAAAGGGGAGTGACTATGATGGAGACAGATAAAAGTTGGAATTGGTATCATGAACAATGGGGGAAACCGACGTATGAGGATTCCAAGCTATTTCAATTATTGACGATTGGTATTTTTCAAGTAGGTTTGAATTGGAAGATGATTGCCGGAAAACGAGACGTTTTTGCAAAATATTTTTATGATTACGACGTAGAACGAGTGGCCGCGATATTACCTGACGAAATAGAAGTTATGTTGAAAGATAGTGACATGATTAAGAATGAACGAAAAATTAACGCAACGATTAATGATGCTCAAGCAGTTTTAGCCATTCAAAAAGACTTTGGTAGTTTTTCAAATTATTTATGGAAATTTGTTAATGATAAGCCTTTGGTAAATGAATATACTGAACGCGACGAAGTACCAACAAGTAGTGAATTATCAAAAGCGGTTGCTGTGGATATGAAGAAACATGGCTTTACATATGTTGGGCCGATTGTTATGTATATGTTCATGAAAGCTGGCGGAATGGTTCAGGACAACGTATTAAATGAATAAAAAAAGGTAACTAGATTAAACTGTAATCTAGTTACCTTTTTTTATGATGAGAATGAGTCCGTATTTTGCATGTAAACCATCTCGTCGTATGAAATTTGTTCTCGAAGTGAATTAGCTGTTTCTCGTGATATTAGATTTTGTTCCAATTGAAGTTGCACAAAATTGTATTCTAATTGGAAGGCACTTATGAAGATATTATTTTGTGAAATAAGTTCAGTTTCATTTGAAAATGAACGTCTGTGACGGACTGATAAAAATTGTCTGACCATGGTGACAGTCATAGAATTTTCAACAGTTGTAATGGATGTTAAGTAGGTGATTGCGGCCTGGTAGCCAGATTCTTCCATTAAAATAAATTCGTCTTTGGTGCTACTGTAATATTTTTTAAAGGCAGATTTTTGATCTTCTGTAACTTGAGATAAAGCTCTCTTTCCTTTTTTGATTGCAAGTTTTTTAAATAAGCGTAGTAAATAAAATTTTAAATGCATGAATAAATTTTTTAATGAAAATCCACGTGTTGATTGATAGGTGGTAACTAAAAATTTCTCGTACCATGTAACCATTTTTTCTGAAACCTGACCACTCGATAGTAGTTCGCGTAAAATATTTTCTTCAATTTCTTGCGTTTTTTCTAATAGTTCATAAAAATCATTCTTTTTGGGTCGTTTTAAAAAATTCTGTTGATTATATAATGTTTCAATGACTATTTGACGTTCTGGGCTGGGAACCGTCGTCATATTAAGCTGTTCGACTGTATAAACAACCATTTGAGAACGAACATGACTCGTATTTTCTGGAATAGCGAGTTCATTCTTTTTAGGGATCAGACGAGGTAACAAAAGCGTTGGAACAATCATACTAATCAAAATAACAAGTGCTGCCATAAAAATAATTTCATTTCTCATCGGAAATGGGGCACCTGAAATTGTTATTAATGGTAATGAGTAGGCCATTGATAGTGTAATTGTTCCATGAATACCGCTCAAGGCGAATGTTAAATTATCTTTTATTGATGACATATTTAATGCGAAACGGGCCCATAAGAAGCGCATTAACGTCATAACGGCGTAAATACCTAAACTGATGGCGAATAAAATTAATGAATTGAACCCCGAACCTTTGAATAGATCTAATGTGACTGTTGGTAATGTTAAACCTAGAACAACAAAGACAAAGCCATTTAAGGCATCTGTTAACACCTTCCAGAGACTACTTGAGACAAACTGTAGTTTAGTTGAAGATAACCTTAAACGGTCTTTTTGAACGCCGTGAATTAATCCTGCGGCTACGACAGCTAAAATACCTGAAAAACCAAATTCTTCAGAGATAAAATAAATGAGAAAAGGCGTTATGATTTCAATGGGAATCATAACGGCAGTGTCTTCAATATGCCAACTTAACAAAGTCAATCGTATTCTAACGAATATGAGGCCCAGAAAACCACCAATTAAAAGACCACCGAAAAATGATGCGTTAAAAGCGTTTAGACCTTCATTTATAGAAAATGTACCGGAGGCAAAAGCCGTTAAGGCTAAATTAAGGCCAACAATACCGGATGCGTCATTGAACAATGATTCATTTTCTAGCATATTCATCATTGATTCAGGAATCGGTAAATTTTTTGTCACTGAAGAAACGGCAACCGTATCCGTGGGTGTAACAATTGCGGCTAACGCAAATGCTAGAGCAAGAGAAAGTTCTGGCAAGAAGGTGTGAGCTAGAAATCCCGTGACAACAATGGTCAGCCCAACTAGCACGATGGCCAGTGAAAGTGTTGCTAAAATATTTTTGGCCAATGCACGCCTAGACGTATTTTGTGCTTCATTAAAAATAATGGGCGCAACAATCATCATAAAAAATAATTCTGGTTTTAGTTCGAAATGTTGAAAAAGTGGTAATAATGACAATCCTAAACCAATACCGATTTGGTAAAAGGCCTGTGGGATTCTAGGAAATTTAATGGCAAATACGTTTGCGATAACTACGCCACCAAGTAGTAATAAAATAATAGATAAGGAACTCATAATTAAATCCTCCGACAACTTCTTTTAGAATGGACTCTATATTAACACATGTCGGGATTTAACGACATATAAAAAGGACTAAGTTATCTGAAAATAACTTAGTCCTTTCATTTACTATACGAACAAATTAATAATCATGACACCACCAAGTCCGGAGACGGAAACGACTGTTTCCAGAACCGTCCATGTTGCAAGCGTTTCTTTAACAGTTAAATCAAAGTATTCTTTAATCATCCAGAAACCGGCATCATTAACGTGTGAGGCAATTAAACTACCAGAACCAATTGCAATTACCATTAATGCTGGATCAACACCTGTACCTGCCATTAATCCACTAACAAGACCAGCTGCAGTCAATGCAGCAACCGTCGCGGAGCCAAGAGAAACTCTCAGTAGCGCAGCAATTAACCAGCCTAAGAAAAGTGGAGATAATGAAGATGATTCAAACATTTTTGAGATAACATTTGCAACGCCACCGTCGACAAGTACTTGTTTAAATGCGCCACCACCACCAATAATTAATAGTAACATTGCAATTTGTTTAACGGCTACTTCAAGAGATGACATAATATCTTTAACGGGTATTTTGCGTGCGAATCCCATTGAGTAAATAGCAAACAACAGTGAGAGAAGCATAGCCACGCCAGGAGCACCGATAAACATAAAGAATGAATCTACTGAGTTTGGATTTTTTGGCCGTATTCCTTTATTAACGACCATATCGTAGATTGTTGAAATGGCCATAATGATAACGGGGAATAATGATGTTAACGTACTCATTCCAAAACTAGGCGTGTCTTCAAGTTTAAATTCCTTTTGTGTCCCCAATGCGCTCAAATTACCTTTTTGTTTAAATGCTGAAGGAATATATTTTTGGGCAACGACCGCAAAGAGTGGTCCCGCAATTAATGTCACAGGAATGGCTAATATTAAACCATAAATAAGAACCATCCCCACATTAGCATTTAGAGCCGATGCAATGGCCGTTGGCGCCGGATGAGGAGGTAAGAATCCGTGAGTAACTGAAAGTGCAGCTGCCATGGGAATCCCAAGGTATAAGATTGAAATACCCAATTCTGTTGCGATTGCGAAAATAATTGGAATTAATAAAACAATACCCACCTCGAAGAATAAGGCGATACCAATAATAAATGACGCTAATACAACAGCGAGTTGAATCCATTTTCGACCGAAACGATTAATTAAGGTAGTCGCAATTCGGTAAGCACCACCCGAATCTGCTACTAATTTACCAAGCATAGCACCAAATCCGAAGACTAATGATAAATGGCCTAACTGACTACCAATTCCATTTTCAATGGAAGTTGTAATTTTATCTAACGGCATCCCCAAGCCAATGGCAACAACAAATGATGTAATAATTAATGAAACAAATGTATTTAACTTAAACTTAATAATTAATAAAAGTAAAAATAAAATTCCAATAAAAACGATTAAAAGTGGCATAATAACTTTCCCCCAGTAGTACTAGATTTGATGATAATGCTTACGTTGGAAATCAGAAATGTTTTTATATTCAGAACTTAATGATCGACTTAAGCGAACAAAAATAGGTAACAATTCACGATAGACTTCAAAATTTTCTTTTTGTGGTTGATGAACATGCGTCGAACCAATCATATTTTCAACGGCTGACAAATCAGCAATTAAGTGCAAACTTTCCATACCTAAAACGGCCGCACCAAGACAAGAACTTTCAAAACTTTCAGGAATTGTGACTTCTTGCTCAAAAATATCGGCCAATAGTTGACGCCATAATGAAGACTGGGCAAATCCGCCTGTTGCTTGAATTCTAGTTGGACTTCCAGAAACTTCGGTTAACGCTAACATAACCATATCCAAATTAAAGACAATTCCTTCGAGTACGGCACGTGCCATATGTGCACGTGTATGCTGTCGTGTTAATCCGAAGAATGAACCTCTGGCATTTGCATCCCAAAGAGGTGCACGTTCGCCACCAAGATAAGGATGGAAGAGTAGACCATCGGATCCAGCAGGGACTTTTTCGGCAATCTGGGTAATGATTTCGTATGGATCAATCTGCATTTGTTCAGCGGTAATTTTTTCGGGCGTAAATATCTCATCTCTCAACCAACGGAAGACAATCCCTCCATTATTAACTGGCCCGCCAATAACCCATTTATCTTTTGCGAGCGCGTAACAGAATAAACGTCCTTTAGGATCCGTAACGGGATGATCAATAACCATTCTGACTGCGCCACTTGTGCCAATTGTAACGGCTGCAACGCCTGGATCAATAGCGTCGACACCAAGGTTTGAAAGGACACCATCACTTGCGCCAATAATAAATGGTACTTTACGACTAATACCCGTTTTTTTAGAAAATTCTTTATCGAGTCCCGTTAATTGGTAAGTTGTCTCGACTAATTCTGGTAACTTCTCAGGCGTAACTCCGGCTACTGATAGTGCTTGTTCATCCCAATCTAAATTAAAGATATTAAACAAACCTGTTGCTGATGCTAGAGAATGATCAATAACGAGTCGATCGAATAATTGATATAAAATATAATCTTTAATGCCAACGAAGTAGGCTGCTTGACCAAATAAATCTGGTTTTTCATTTTTTAACCAAATTAATTTCGACAACGGTGACATTGGATGGATAGGTGTTCCGGTTTTGAGATAAATTTCATGACCAATCCCTGACTCATTTAAATCATCACTCCATTTGCTGGCTCTATTGTCAGCCCAAGTGATTGATCGTGTAAGAGGTTTGTGATTTTTATCGAGTAATATTAAGCTATGCATCGCAGCGGAGAACGCGACACCTTTTAAATCGGTAGAACTAAGATTTGCTTTTTTGTTGACCTGAGTAATTGCCTCAGTTACAGCAGCGTAAATTTCTTCAGGATCTTGCTCAGCCATTCCATCCTCTTCTTGGTAAAGAGGGTAGCCGATGTTTGCGTATTCAATTACGCTACCTTTAAGATCATATAAAACTGCTTTCGTACTAGTTGTTCCGATATCGACACCGATCATGTATGGCATAGTAGAAATCTCCTTAATTAAATAGTATTGTGGGCGATGTTTTTTAAAGAATTAGTTGGTTAACGCTTACATTATCTTCTTTAGAGAATTATAAAGCAACTAATTAACCTCTATCTAAGATTTGATAGGAGTGGGTAACAAGCTAAGCCAATTAAAAAGATTGAAAAAAAGAGCGCTTGGATATGTTGATGATGATTACCGCGATGCAATAATAAACCTGTGCCTGCGAGAACAATGATGTAACAACCAAGTAATATCAGAAAAACAAAGGTATCCGTGATTGGGTTCAAACTAACAAGTAAGAATAAGCCTAATATTAAAAGCCAATTGCGACTATTTTTTTCCCAGGCTAATGAACCAAAAAATAGAGACTTATACGAAAATTTGCGACGTTTTGTTTTTGTAGACATATAAATCATGGTTGTCATGATAAACCAAACCAAGATAATAAACGGACCTAGATATTGCATGAATGAACCTCATTAAATTTAATTTTTTGAAAATAAAGTTGATAATTTTGTCATAAATATGGATAAGAAACGTTCCGTTTCAACGGCCACTGCTACATCCGTTGTGGCTTCATTTGAATTCAAGCGTCTTTCATCACCAATTGTTCGCCCACTGAAAGGCGATTTTGTGTCAACTTTCATATTAATTGGCAATGTTGTGACCAAAGAGGAATCTATCGCAACTGCGACGGCAAGTGGGTCATGAAGTGCGCAACCATCCAAATTAGTTTTTAGATTTGCGTAGGCTTCAATATAATAATCAACGATATCAGCAAAGGCACGACTCGAAGTACTATTGAGTTGTCGCCATTCTTGTGTTTCTTTTTTTGTTAAAAGTGTTTTAAGTGTCACATCTAGACCAACCATTGTAATTGTTAACTTGCTTTGAAAAACCTCATTTGCTGCTTCAGGATCTTGATTAATATTTGCTTCGGCCACGGGTGTGACGTTTCCGGGAATTGTTAAGGCGCCTCCCATTAAAACGACTTTACCAATTAACGTTTCAATTTCAGGTGATTGCTTAATGGCTAACGCTAAGTTTGTTAATGGTCCAGTTGGGACGATAATTAAATCTGACTGGAATTTTTTTGCAGAGTCAATTATGAAATCAATACCAGATCCTGGATGAGGTGATTGGTCAGATTTTGGAATAGTAATATCGCCTATACCGTTCATACCGTGGATTTCTTGGCTAATTTGCATAGTGTTAAAAGTTTGCGTTGTCATTGAGTGCTTTTCGCCAAGATAAACTGGAATATTGGGTTGACCTAATAGTGAAAGTAAGTTCAAACTGTTTTGAACGCCATCTAGCATCTGCAAGTTACCATAAGATCCCACGATACCAATTAAGTCAATTTCCTCACTAGCAAGCGCATAAGCAATTGCCATTGCGTCGTCAATTCCGGTATCTAAATCTAAAATCATTTTTTTTCTTCCCATAATAAAACCTCCTCAATATTTTATAACTTCAGTTTACCAAAAAAAACGACAAATTGTTATCGTTTCCCCCTATATTTAATGCATGAATGGCAACAATGCTTTATAATAAAAATTGAGAACTAAACAATAGTTAGTGTATTTAAAATATAGTTAAATATGAGGTGACGGCATGGCACAAGAAACATTATTAGATTACTTAAAGAAAGAATTGCCAAAAATAGATTTTGATGGCGATATCGAGTTAGATTGGCAAAAAAAGGATCACACTTTTACGGTAGATTTAACATTTTATGCAGAAAATAAATCGCAACAAGCAATTTTAGATATAGAGGGTATTAACTCTGAGTTACCAATCATATCATTTGGAGATGCCATATTATTATATGATGTAGAGCGTTTTGATCCAAAAGAAGTTGAAAAAGATTATTTAGTTACGTTACCATTTGATGGCAAAGCTGGATGGGAACACTCAGAAGGTGCCGCATTTATTAACTATTTACAAGTGGTGTTAGATAACGGTCAAAGTGATTTGCTAGATTTCTTGAACGATGATGACGCTGAATTTTTCGAACTAGGTTGGTCGGCTAGTGATTTTGAAAAGATTCAAAAAGCACAAAGTACACAAAAAAGTATGCGTTTGGTATACCCAAAATTTTAGGAGGACGTCATTTTGAAGTGGACCGAATTAAGTGTCTTAACTAGTAGTGAAGCTGTTGAAGCCGTTTCAAATATTTTAATTGAAAGTGGTGCCGAGGGCGTTCAAATTGATGACTCAAAGGACTTTGAAAAATTAATGCAGGATAATTTATCTGGGTATGATTTTGGATTTGTTGAGCATCAAATTGAAGGTGCTAAAGTGTCCGCTTTTTTTCCGGAAATAGTATTTATTCCTGAAATATTACCCGTTATCCAAAGTAAGGTTAATCAGTTGGTAGATTTTGGTCTTAATATAGGACAGGGATTAATTGAATCGACCGAAGTTGATGATCAGGGATGGGGATTAGAATGGCAACAATACTACCATCCTGTTAGAGTGACACGTTTCTTAACCATTGTACCAAGTTGGGAGAAATACGAACCCAGCCAGTTGGACGAAAAAGTGATTCGGTTGGATCCAGGGAAGGCGTTTGGAACAGGGACACACCCAACAACTCGACTGGCCTTAGTTGCACTAGAACAAGTCATTCGTGGCGGTGAGACGATGATAGATGTTGGAACCGGCTCAGGGGTTTTAAGTATCGCTGCTAAGCATCTTGGCGTGGGACAAATTGATGCTTATGATCTGGATGATATTGCAGTTGAAGCTGCGATGTTAAATTTTGACTTAAATCCGGTAGCGAGCGATGTTCACGTTGCAGCAAATGACTTGCTGAACGGAATCGAGAAAAAAGTTGATTTAATTGTTGCTAACATTCTGTCCGAAATTATTGTGCCTCTAATTCCACAAGCTAAAAATAGTTTAAATTCTGGGGGTTATTTCGTAACTTCTGGTATCATTGCGGATAAGGTTAATTTAATTAAATCATCACTGATAAATGGTGGGTTTGAAATACAGCAAATATTAAATATGGGTGATTGGTTTTCAATCATTGCAGTTAAAATGGACTCGGAAGGTTAGGGACTAAGGATGCAAAGATATTTTTTGAAATCTAATGAGTTGGTTTTGACGGATGAGGATTTCCATCATGCCACTAAGGTCATGCGTTTAGCAGTTGGTGACAAGGTTGAATTAGTAAAACAGTCGGAGGAAGTTGTCGTTGCAAAAGCAACACAAATTACCGACAGTTTTGTTAATTTTGAGTATCAACTGACAGTAGAATCGCAAGTTGAATTACCAATTGCAGTTACAATTGCGTCAGCCCTTTCAAAAAAAGATAAAGCTGATTGGATTGTACAAAAAGGAACTGAAATGGGTGCCAGCGGATTTATCTTTTTTAATAGTGATTTTTCTATCGCTAAATGGGATCAGAAAAAACAAGCTAAGAAAATTGAACGGCTACAAAAAATTGCTAAGGGCGCAGCGGAACAATCGCATCGAACTGTAATTCCAACAATTTCCTACGTTAATAAGATTGATGAATTATTTCAACAATCTTATGATATTCAGATTGTTGCCTATGAAGAATCAGCTAAGCAAGGTGAGGTCAGTCAATTAAAAAAATCATTTGATTTAATTGAGCCTAATCAAAATTTGATTGCAGTGTTTGGTTCAGAGGGTGGTATTTCCGAAGCTGAAATTAATAAATTATCTTCAGTTGGTTATAAAAAAGTTGGGCTGGGGCCCAGGATATTACGTGCGGAAACAGCTCCATTATACCTGTTGGCGAGTCTTTCATTTTTTAGTGAATTAAGTTAAAATGAAGCATGAGAAAATGAAATGAGGGAAAATTTTTGAAAAAAGTATTAAATATAACTTCTGCATGGTATTTGGCAGTAGGTGTTGCTGTTGGGATTGTTTTACCAATGTTGTTAACCTTGGCCAATGCAAATGACGTTGTGAAGATTGGTGTTTCGTTATTTGTAGTAAATGTGATTTATGCCATTGCTGTTGGTGTCGTTGTAGGTAAAAGTAATCACAGCTTAATTTTTGTTTTTTTCTTCCCGATAATTTTTGTAATTGGCGTCTTATTTCACTTGTTTCAAAGTGTGATGATTCTTTTTGCGCTCATTTATCTCTGCTTGTCGTTATTAACATGGGGAATTTCAAAAAATTAATTATGAATACGTAAGTACGCCGACTGGATTATGTCATCGCGTACTTTTATTTTATATAAAAAGAGGTGTTTAGATATGACAAAAGAAGAAATGTGGAGCGCTAGAGACGTCTTGGAAATCGTTGAAAGCTACATGAATGAAGAACACGTTAAATTTGTACAAAAAGCGTGTGATTTTGCTACGTATGTTCATAAAGACCAATATCGCAAGTCGGGTGAACCCTATATTATGCATCCGATACAAGTTGCTGGTATCTTAGCTGAATTAAAAATGGACCCTGAAACAGTTAGTGCCGGATTTTTACACGATGTTGTTGAAGACACACAGGTTACTTTAGGTGATTTAGGTGAACTTTTTGGAAAAGACGTAGAAGTAATCGTTGATGGTGTTACTAAACTTGGGCAGATTCAATATAAATCTCACCAAGAACAGTTGGCTGAAAATCATCGTAAGTTACTTTTAGCCATGTCTAAAGATTTACGAGTAATTATTGTTAAATTGGCGGATCGATTGCATAATATGCGAACGTTGAAACATTTACGTCCGGATAAACAACGTCGAATTGCGAATGAAACGTTAGAGATTTATGCACCTTTGGCAGATCGTTTGGGTATTAGCACGATTAAATGGGAGCTAGAAGATAGTTCACTGCGTTATTTGAATCCACAACAGTATTATCGAATTGTCCATTTGATGAATTCAAAACGTGAGGAACGTGAAGAATATATTTCCGGTGCGATTGAGGAAATTAAGATATCCATTAGCGATTTGAAAGTTTCGAGTGAAATTTATGGCCGTCCAAAACATTTATATTCCGTTTATAAAAAAATGAAAGATCAACATAAACAATTTTCTCAAATTTATGATCTTTTAGCGGTCAGGGTGATTGTTGGATCAATTAAAGATTGTTACGCAGTACTAGGGGCCATTCATTCGAGATGGAAACCAATGCCTGGCAGATTTAAAGATTATATTGCAATACCTAAAGCTAACTTATATCAGTCACTTCATACGACTGTTGTTGGCCCAGAAGGTCGTCCCTTTGAAGTTCAGATCAGAACTAAAGAGATGCATGAAATTGCTGAATTTGGAGTCGCTGCACATTGGGCTTATAAAGAAGGCGTAAAAGAAAAAGTTCAACAAGATGACGCTGGAACAAAATTAAACTGGTTTAAAGAAATTATTGAATTGCAAGATGAAACCGATGACGCTTCTGATTTTATGGAAAGTGTTAAGGGCGATATCTTTGGCGATCGGGTCTATGTTTTCACGCCAAAAGGTGATGTTTTTGAACTACCTAAAGGTGCGGGACCGCTTGATATGGCTTACAGTATTCATACTGAAATCGGTCATCATACGACAGGGGCAAAAGTAAATGGTAAGATTGTCCCATTAGATTACCAAGTTAAGAATGGGGACATTGTTGATATTCTAACGAGTAAGAGTTCAATGGGGCCTAGTCGGGATTGGGTAAACTTGGTACACACAAATAAAGCGCGTAATAAAATTAAACGTTTCTTTAAATTACAAGATCGTGTTGCTAACATCACAAAGGGTGAAGAGTTACTAACCATTCAACTTATTGATTTAGGTTTTGATCCAAAAGAAGTTATCACTAAAGAAAATATGAAACGACTCTTAGATAAGAAACAATTAGCTGAAGCAGATGATTTGTATGCTGCAATTGGTTTTGGTGAAATTGCAACATTGGGAACAGCTAATACGCTAACTGAGGACATTCGTTCTAAAGAGGAAGAGGTCCGACAAGTAAATGAACAAAAAGCGATTTTGGAAGATCATAAACCACTTAAAAAAGCTGAAACGCCTGATAAGAATCGTAAGAGTAGCCATGATGGTGGCATTGTAATCGATGGCGTTGATAATTTACTTGTTCGACTCAGCCATTGTTGTAATCCAATTCCGGGAGACAATATTATTGGGTACATTACTAAAGGACGTGGTGTTTCAATTCATCGCGTTGAATGTCCCAATGTGATTAAAGCTGAAGAATCTGGTGAACGGATTATTAGCGTAAAATGGGAAAAAGTTACAGATAATAAGGCTAACTATCAATCTGATTTAGAAATTCAAGGCTACAATCGTTCGGGACTTTTAAATGACATTTTACAATCATTGAATAATACAACTAAGCAATTAAGCTCAGTTAATGGTCGTGTAGACAATAACAAAATTGCAACAATGGATGTTTCAGTCGGTGTGAAAGATATCATTCAATTAGAAAGAACGATGGAGACGCTAAAGAGTGTTGAAGACGTGTACGCAGTCAAAAGAAAGATTCATTAATTTTTTTAATGGAGGGTTAAAAATGAAAGTTGTTGTTCAGCGCGTGAAACATGCTAGCGTCACAATAGATGGTCAAGTATTTAATCGGGTTAATGCGGGTTATCTCTTATTAGTGGGATTTAAATTCGGTGATACATCCAATGAAATAGATTATATGGTTAAAAAAATTTCAAACTCTCGATTATTTGAAGATAACGACGGTAAAATGAATTTAAGTATTCAAGAAATTTCGGGAGAGATTCTGTCCATTTCGCAATTTACGTTGTATGCATCAACAAAAAAAGGAAATAGACCTGGTTTTTCGCTGGCAGAAGAACCTGAATTAGCTGAAAAACATTATGAGGAATTCAATCAAAAGTTAGCTAATGTTGTATCCGTTGTAAAAACTGGACAATTTGGAGCAGATATGGCGATTGAGCTTTTAAATGATGGTCCCGTAACAATCATTTTTGATTCTGAACAAAAATAAGAAGGTGTATTAGAGTCAGGTCTCTAGTACACCTTTTTAGGTTTTAATCGATAGAAAGAAGAGGGTTAGATAATGGTAAATAATTATTTTTGGGACTTTGATGGGACACTTTTTGATACTTACCCAGGGATGGTTAACGCATTTCAAAAAGCACTTCAATTACAAAATATTAGTGTTGCCGGTGAGGAGATTTATCAGATTATGCGAGAAAAATCTGTTAGACAGGCAATTCAACTATATTCTAATTTGAACCCAAGTTTGAATGTAGATAAATTAAAAGAAAATTATACTAACTTAGAGATAAAAGAACAGGTTAATGTAAAATTATTTCCGGGTGCCAAGGAAGTTTGCGAATGGGTAACTAACAATGGCGGACATAACTTCCTATTAACTCATAGAAATCAAAGTGCGATTGATATGATGAACGAAAAGCATGTCTTAAATTTATTTTCAGATTTTGTAACTGCGAATCAAAAATTTCCAAGAAAACCAAATCCAGCATCGCTTAATTATCTTGTAGAAAAAAATGGGGTTGATTTACAAACGGCCGCAATGATAGGTGATCGTGAGCTAGACATTGCGGCAGGACATAATGCGGGAATGAAAGGCTATCTGTTCGATTTTGACCAAATGATTACAACTGTCGAAGTTCCAGAAAAACGCGTTTTGAAATTAATCGATTTAATCGAAAAATAAGACGATGACATTTTAGTCATCGTCTTATTTATTTTTGAAATAGTTATCTAAGCCATTAACAATCGATTCAGCCGTTTTTTCTTGGAAATTATCATTTTGAATTAACTTAAAGTCATATTTAGTATTAATGTAGCCAAGTTCCAGTAAAACCGATGGTTGCGTATTTTCTCTCAAAACGAGGAAATCTCCAAATTCGGTTCCACGATTATTGAGACCGGTATTGTTCAGTTCAACGTTTAATGCTGAAGCGAGCGCTAAATCTGTCGATTTCTTATAATAGTAACTGGTTAATCCTGTTGCCTCATTGTCATTGGGTGATGAATCAAAATGAAAACTAATAAATGCGTCTGCATTATTCGATTCAGCAAGTTTTGCGCGCGGTGTTAAACCAACATATGAATCGGAGTCTCGAGTTAAAAGAACGTTAGCGCCACGCGCTTTGAGGAGATTAGCTACTTTTGTCGCCATTTGAAGTGTATAAATTTTTTCTTGTTTCTTTTTAATTGAGAGGGCTCCTGAATCATTACCACCGTGTCCGGGATCTAAAACAATTGTTGCCTCAGACAGTTTTGTGACTGTGGCATTTTTTTTAGAAAGAAGCCAATTTGCAACCCAGCCTTTTTTGTCATTAGGAAGTAAAACATATGACCAATTATTTTTTTCTCGAATAATGGAGATGCGTTCTCCTTTTTTTAAAGTATCGGTTACTTTAAATGACGTGCTAGGTCCTGTACGTACGTTGATATTGTCTGATTCAACAACAGTTTCCCCTAAGTAACTCATCGTTTTCACCGCACCTAAGCATAGGGTGGAAAAGATGATAATCAATAAAATGACTCTTGGCCAGTTTACGCTGGCGCCTTGTTTTCTCCCTGTTGCCATCGACGTGCTCCTTTAACTATCAGAAATTGAATCTAAGTTGTATTATACCAAATATTTGACTAATAGTAAGAATCAATTTTGGGCAATATTGAAAGTTAAGCCACACTTGACTTTAAGGGTGCATTCGGGTAAATTTAAAGGTAATAAAATATTAAAGCCGATGAAAAAGAAATTAAGTTGAATAAAATGAACAGAGAGTGAATGATTTGCTGAAATATTCACCATTTTGATAAACTGAAAGACACTTTTGAGGTGCGTGTGTTTAAACCACATGTCGTTTAAGTTGCGTTAAGCTATTAGTAAAAAATTAAGGTGGTACCGTGCAAAAGCACCCTTGTCGTATTTAGATGAGGGTGCTTTTTTGTCTATATGATGCCCAAAAACAGGAGGATTTATAATGAAATTTCAACGTCCAAAAGGCACTGCTGATATTATTCCAACTGATTCAAAGAAATGGCAATATGTTGAAGAAACGGCAAGAAAAATATTCTCTAGTTATCAGTACGAGGAAATTAGAACGCCACTTTTTGAACACTTTGAGGTTTTCTCAAGAACTTCAGGGGATACTTCAGATATTGTAACGAAGGAAATGTACGATTTTAAGGACAAAGGCGATCGTCATATAACGTTACGTCCTGAAGGAACGGCCGGAGTTGTCAGAGCGTATGTTGAAAATAAACTTTATGGACCAGAAATTCAAAAGCCATTTAAAACGTATTATATTGGACCAATGTTCCGATATGAACGACCTCAATCTGGACGATTACGTCAATTCCATCAAATTGGTGTCGAAGCATTTGGTGTTGATAACCCAACGCTTGATGTTGAAGTTATGGCAATGGCAATTGATTTCTTATCAAAATTTGGATTGACTAATCTGAAATTAGCGATTAATACTTTGGGTGATAACGATAGTCGCGATAACTATCGAGATGCGCTAGTTGCTTATTTAATCCCTTTTAAGGATCAATTAAGCGATGATTCTAAGGCACGTTTGGAAAAAAATCCGTTGCGTGTATTAGATAGTAAAGATAAAGGCGATCAAGAAATCGTAAAAAATGCACCATCAATTCTTGATTATCTGAGTGAGGATTCTCAAAAACATTTTGATCAAGTCAAAGAGTTGCTTGATGCGTTGAAAATCTCATATGAAGTTGATTCAACAATGGTCCGTGGACTTGATTATTATAACCATACTATCTTTGAAATAATGTCTGACTCGAAAGCATTTGGTGGTAAATTTACGACTATCTGCGCTGGTGGACGTTACAACGGGCTTGTCGAACAATTGGGTGGACCTGAAACACCTGGGATTGGGTTTGGTTTGGGTATTGAGAGATTATTACTAGTGCTTGAAGCCGAAGATGCTAAATTGCCCGTTGAACAAGACTTAGACGTTTATGTTGTGGGTATTGGTGAAGAAACAAATATTGAATCATTAAAACTTGTACAGTCAATGCGTAAAGCTGGATTTTCAGTTGAGAGGGATTACTTGAATCGTAAGCCCAAAGGTCAATTTAAATCGGCTAACCGTATGAACGCTCATTTTGTAATGACATTGGGCGAGAGTGAATTAGAAACGCAAACTTTAAACTTTAAAAATATGAAAACAAGTCAAGAAGTTACAGTGAAATTAAGCGATGTTTATACAGATTTTTCAAAAGTATATCAAAACGCATTAAAATTGGAAGTAGAGGCTGATGGAGAATGAAAAGAACAACATATAGTGGTTTAGTTGATGAAACTTTTATTGGTCAAACAGTGACCTTAAAAGGATGGGTTCAAAAACGACGTGATTTAGGAAATTTAATTTTTATTGACCTACGTGATCGTGAAGGTATCGTCCAATTAGTATTTAGCCAAGAATTTGATTCTGAAGCTTTGAAAGTTGCAGAAGAATTACGTAACGAATTTGTCATTGAAATTGAAGGACAAGTCACTGCACGTGATGCTAAAGCAATTAACCCAAGAATGAAAACGGGTAAAGTTGAAGTTGAAGTTCATAATACAATTATTTTAAACAAGGCTAAAACACCACCATTTGAAATACAAGATGATATTAATGTTGCAGATGATACGCGATTAAAATATCGTTATTTAGATTTACGTCGTCCTGAGATGCAAAAATCATTGATGATTCGTAGCCGCATTACACAATCAGTTCATAGCTATTTGGATGATCAAAAGTTTGTTGATATCGAAACACCGTACCTAACTAAATCAACGCCTGAAGGGGCACGTGATTATTTAGTACCTTCACGTGTTTATCCTGGGCACTTCTATGCGTTGCCACAATCACCTCAATTGTTCAAACAATTGTTAATGAATGCCGGTTTTGATCGTTACTATCAAATTGCTCGTTGTTTTAGAGATGAAGATTTGCGTGGTGATCGTCAACCAGAATTTACTCAAATTGATTTAGAGACTTCATTTATGTCTGCTGAAGAAATTCAAGATTTAACTGAAGGTTTATTGAAACGTGTCATGAAAGATACCCTGGATATTGATCTTGAATTACCTTTACAACGTATGACATGGAACGAATCAATGGCAAGATATGGTTCTGAAAAACCAGATATCAGATTTGACATGGAATTAAAAGATATGGCGGAAGCCGTTAAGGATATTGATTTTAAAGTATTTACTAATACTTTGGAAAATGGTGGACTTGTTAATGCAATTGCCATTCCTGGCGGTGCCGATAAGTATTCGCGTAAAGCAATTGATGCTAAGACAGCTTATATTGAACGATTTGGCGCTAAAGGATTAGCTTGGGTCAAGGTGACTGAGGAAGGCTTCAGTGGTCCAATCGCTAAATTCTTGAATGATCACGTTGATGTGATTAAAGAAGTAGCCGGCGCAAATGTTGGCGATTTAATTTTATTTGTTGCTGATAAGGCCAGTGTCGTCCGTGCCTCACTAGGGTACTTACGCAACGATATTGCTAAAGAAATGGACATGATTGATGAAAGTCGATTTGCATTTCTTTGGGTTGTTGATTGGCCATTATTTGAATACAGTGAGGATTTTGATAAGTATATTGCTGCGCATCATCCGTTCACTATGCCGAATGAAGAAGATGTTCATTTACTTGATGAAAATCCGCATGAAGCACATGCGCAAAGTTATGATATCATTTTAAATGGTTATGAATTGGGTGGCGGCTCGATCCGTATTCATAAACGCGATATTCAAGAAAAAATGTTTAAAGCATTAGGATTTACTAAAGAAAGTGCAGAAGAACAATTTGGATTCTTCTTAGATGCACTTGATTACGGCTTCCCACCTCATGGCGGTTTAGCCATTGGGTTAGATAGATTTGCAATGTTGTTGGCTAAAAAAGATAACATTCGTGAGGTTATTGCGTTCCCCAAAAACTCAAAAGCATCAGAACCATTAACCAATGCGCCTAGTTCAGTTGCAACTAAACAATTGGATGAATTATCGTTAAAAATTAATGAACAAGATATGAAATAAGAATGCAAAGACTAATGATTAAGTTCATTAGTCTTTTTTTAAGCAAAAAAATATCAATTTTTGGTGGGTTAAGCTATGCTTAGCACAATAAAAAAAGGAGACGATAACTATGAGTGAAAAAGCAATATTTTCTGGTGGCTGTTTCTGGTGCATGGTGGAACCATTCGAAGAACAACCTGGAATTTTAAACGTTGTGTCTGGATATACTGGTGGACACACAAAAAATCCGACATACGAAGATGTCGTTTCAGAAACGACAGGACATACAGAAGCTGTAGAGATTACGTTTGACCCTAACCAAATTAATTATTCTCAGTTAGTAGATATTTATTGGCGTCAGACTGACCCAACTGATGCAATGGGCCAGTTTCAAGACAGGGGTGAATCTTATCGACCTGTCATTTATACTTTGGGCGATGACCAAAAAAAAGTTGCGGAAGTATCAAAACAAGCGTTAATTGACAGTCATCGTTTTAAAGAACCAATTGTAACAAGTATTGAAGATGCTGGCCCATTTTATGCAGCGGAAGACTATCATCAAGAGTTTTATAAAAAGAACCCAAGACGATTTGTCATAGAAGAAAATGGTGGTCGTCAGCAATTTAAAGAATCCGTATGGAAATCTGAATAGGGTAAAAAGAGACTTTTCGAATACTAATTTCGGAGAGTTTTTTTGTATATATTAAGTTTTAATTGATAAATTAATGTCTAACGGCATATAAATGCAATGAATGGTATAATATTCATAAATTGTCAAAATGAAATGTGAGGTTTTTTGATCATGGACGATCTGCAACAAATTTTTAAAAAGCATTCATATGCGGCCAAAGCTTCAACGGCATTTATTTATGCGATATTAGTTTCCGTTGCGATGAACTTTTTTTGGACGCCAGGTAAAATATATGCATCTGGTATTACCGGACTAGCACAATTGGTGTCAACTTTACTTAGTCGGTACGCACCTTTCCAAATTTCGACTGCCTTATTGCTATTTCTGTTAAATACACCAATGTTCGTTTTAGCTTGGAATAAAATTGGTCATCGTTTTACCGTTTTTACTTTCTTAGCGGTTGTTTTTTCAAGTATTATGATTAAAGCAATTACGCCAGTGACCTTAACGACCGATCCCATTATCTGTGCAATTTTTGGAGGGGCAGTTAATGGGTTTGGAACGGGTCTAGCACTTAGAAATGGTATCTCAACTGGTGGATTAGACATCATCGGGTTAACGATTAAAAAGAAAACGGGTAAAAGCATTGGAACGATTAATATTATTTTCAATGCCTTCATTGTTTTGGCTGCCGGATTTATTTATGGATGGCCATACGCCTTTTATTCTGCCTTAGGGTTATTTGTAAATGCTAGAGTTATGGATATGGTTTATACGAGACAACAAAAAATGCAAGTTATGATTGTAACGAGCCGTCCAAAAAGTGTCATTGATTCGATTCAAAATCATATGCGCCGTGGTATCACAATCGTGAACGACGTTGAAGGGGCATATCATCACGATGATAAAACACTTTTAATTACTGTAATATCAAGATATGAGCAAAATGAATTGCATGATGCAATGGAAGAGTCAGATCCAGTCGCATTCGTTAGTATCTCAGAAAACGTCCAAATTTGGGGACGTTTTTATGAGCAGGCATTATAAATTATAAATTAAAGGATTATTGAGTTATGCAAATTAAAAAAAATCTCTTCTTATTTCTTATCAAAATAATGTCGCTAATAAGTTTCTCTAAAAAGAGTGATAACGTTTCTTATTTAATGAGTTTTGGAGGCAACATTGATTTTATTCAACGATTGAATGAAAGATGTTTAGCGCGTAAGCAACACTTAATTGTTTTTTATCGTCCTTCAATGGAATTAGAAGCCATAGAAATTCAAAAAATAGGTATCGAAACAAAAATGTTTGTTGAAAACATCTCTTTTGTGTTAAATCTAATTCCTTTAATTTCTAAAAGCAGTCTACTTTTTGTTGATAATTACTTTGCTTTCTTAGCGACTATGTATACAAAAAAATCAACGAAAATAGTTCAATTGTGGCATGCAAATGGGGCAATTAAATCATTTGGTTGGGATGAACCTAAAACAAACAACCGTTCGGATTCAGATAAAAAAAGATTTCAGGCAGTTTATGACCAGTTTGATAATTTTATCGTTGGGTCAACTAAAATGGGTGCCGTATTTGAACAAAGTTATCATATTGATACTGATAGGATTTTAGAAATCGGCTATCCTGCCTCAGATAAATTTCAAAATATTGATTGGCAAAATAAAATGAAAAATAATATTTTTGCCAGTTACCCCAATTTAAAGAATAAAAAAGTTATCTTGTATGCTCCCACCTATCGGGAAAATATAAGTGGAGATGTGGCATTAGAGCTACCAGAAGATTTTTCAAATATTCAAAAACTTCTAGATGATGAAACAAAGTTAATTATTAAGTTACATCCACATTTGCGGGATAAGGAAATTGAATTAAAATCAATTTTGTCCAAAGATATCGTTTGGGTAGATGATTACTCAACTGGTGAATTATTGACTATTACGAACTGCTTAATCACTGATTATTCGTCTGTCGTTTTTGATTTTAGTCTACTACCTAACGCTGAACAGATATTATTTTATTGTTTCGATTATCAAATCTATAAGGACAGTATTGGTATTCAATCCGAGTTTCACGAGTGGGCACCAGGACCAATTGTGCAAACAATGAACGAACTAGTTAATGCCTATCAAAAAGTTCAAAATAGTGATAGACAATTAGACACATTTAATTTATTATGGAATACAGCTAATGATGGATACGCAACGAAGCGTGTTCTGGATTATTATTTTAAGTAAATAAGGAGCGTCAACGTATTGAAAAAAGTTATTTCAATTATAAGAGAGCAATTTGAAAATTTACCAATCATATTTAGAGTTTCAAAGTATGAAGATCGAGCAACTTACCAGAGTCATTACCTAGGAATTGCTTGGGAGTTCTTGAACCCAATGATTCAAATCGGAATTTACTATCTTGTTTTCGGAGTGGCATTGCATGCGGGTCAACAAATCGATGGTGTTAATTACTTTGCCTGGATGATGGTCGGGATAGCACCATGGTTATTCATAAATGCAAGTGTACTTGGCATGTCTCGTAGCGTTTATGAGAAGGTTGGATTGGTTGCTAAAATGAAGTTTCCAGTCAGCGTTTTACCGACTATTCGGATGATTAGCCAGATGACTGCATACTGGGTCATGTTTGGTTTTAGTATCATCGTCTTATTATTGTCCGGCGTGACACCGACAATATACTGGTTACAGTATATTTATTACTTCTTTTGTATGATTGTATTTTTATTCTCTTTTGGTATTTTTAATTCGACAATCTCAATTTTGGCTCGTGATTATTATATCGCGCTCCAATCAATCATGAGAATGTTGTTTTACATGTCTGGGATTTTATTCAATTTGAACTCAGGTAGTTTTCCAAAGGTTTTTGTAAGGATTTTACAAATTAATCCGTTTAACTATTTAGTTGCAGGATTTAGAGAGAGTTTTTTGAGTGAAGGCTGGTTCTTTGACCATCCAACTCAACTGTTGTTGTTTTGGTCAATTACATTGATGTTCCTCTTAGTGGGATCACATCTACATTATAAATTTAGAGCTCATTTCGTTGATTTAATTTAAGTTAGAAGAAAAGATTTAGAAAACTTGCCGTAAAACGGGTTTTCTAAATCTTTTTTATAATAAATGGTATAATATTAATAATTAAAAAAACGGAAAAGGGGTAGTGAATCATGTTGATAGGATCACATGTTGGGATGAAGGGGAAAGAAATGTTACTCGGTTCTGCTGAGGAAGCTGCAAGTAACGGCGCAAGTACATTTATGATCTACACAGGGGCTCCTCAAAACACAAGACGTAAAGATGTTTCTGAGATGAACATTCCAAAAGGGCAGGCATTTATGGCGGAACACGGATTAAGTGATATCGTTGTCCATGCACCATATATAATAAATTTAGGTAATACCGTTAAACCAGAAAACTTTTCTTTTGCAATTGATTTTTTGAAAGCTGAAATAGATCGTGCCGAAGCATTAGGAGCTACTCAGATGACACTTCATCCAGGGGCACATGTTGGTGCAGGTGCAGATGCCGCAATTAATCATATTATTGAGGGATTAAATGAAGTGTTGACGCCCGACCAAACGATTCAAATTGCCATTGAAACGATGGCGGGTAAAGGGACTGAGGTCGGGAGATCATTTGAAGAAATTGCACAAATGATTAATGGCGTGAAGTTAAATGATAAGTTATCTGTTACTTTTGATACTTGTCATACTAGCGATGCGGGCTATGATATTAAAACCGATTTTGAATCAGTTATTAAACATTTTGATGATGTTATCGGAATTGATCGATTAAAAGTTTTTCATATTAATGATTCAAAAAATATTCAGGGTAGTCATAAGGATAGACACGCTAATATCGGTTTCGGTGAAATTGGATTTGAGGCGTTGAACAGTATTGTTCATGATGAAAGATTTGCCACCGTTCCTAAAATATTAGAAACGCCTTACGTAGGTTTAGACAAAAAAACGCAACAATCACCATATAAAAAGGAAATAACAATGTTTAAAGAGAACGTATTTAACCCTAATTTATTAGCTGAACTTGGTATGAATTAATTAGATAAATGTCAAAAAAGAAGATAAAACATGAATTATGAGGTTATCTTAAATATTTTATAAAAGATTTATTGACGTCGATTGAGACTTTGGTTATAATGAACAAGGACAGTTTGACGATGCAACTTAATGCATAAAAAGACGGTTACATTCAAGCTCGGAGGGAGGGATATCTATGTCAAAGACAGTCGTACGTAAAAACGAATCTCTCGATGATGCTCTTCGTCGCTTTAAACGTTCCGTTTCTAAAACAGGTACATTACAAGAATACCGTAAACGCGAATTCTATGAAAAGCCAAGTGTGAAACGTAAGAAGAAATCCGAAGCAGCAAGAAAGCGTAAAACAACTAAGAAACGCTTCTAGTCTAGGGAGGAATCAACGTTGAGTCTATTAGAAACACTTAATAACGATTTAAAACAAGCGATGAAAGCAAAAGATAAACAAACTTTAAGTACCGTAAGAATGCTTAAAGCAGCTGTTACGAACGAAGAAATTAAAGCAGGTCATGAATTATCAACCGATGATGAAACTGTTTTATTGGCTCGCGAGTTAAAACAACGTAAAGAATCTTATGCGGAATTCAAAAGTGCTGGTCGAGACGATCTTTTAGAAAGTCTTGATATGGAAATTAAAATTGTCGAAAATTATTTACCTGAACAATTATCGGCCGAAGAAGTTACTGATATTGTGAAAGAAGTTATTTCACAAGTTGGGGCAACTTCAAAAGCAGATTTTGGAAAAGTCATGGGTGCGGTTATTCCTAAACTTAAGGGACGCGCTGATGGCAAGGTTATTAGTGAGACAGTTAAATCATTATTAAATTAGCAAAAAGGAATCACAATTCAATTTGAATTGTGATTCCTTTTTTTGTTAATTGGGCAAAAGGATAAAGAAACGCCTAATTGACTTTAGTTAGTCTTAAAAATATGCTATTATTTGAGTTAAGTAACTTTAGGACATATAAAATGAATTTAAAGAGGGCTATTATGGATTTAGAAATTTTTGACCATACTGAAGCAGAACCAGAAAAAAATATTAAATTAATTAAAGAAATTCTTGATTTCGCGGGTAAGAAAATTGAGTTACCAGATGATACGGAAATGTCAGTAACTTTAATGAATAACGAAGAAATTCATAAAATTAATCGGGAATATCGTAATGTTGATCGACCAACAGATGTTATCAGTTTTGCAATTGAAGAGGACGGCGATGATATGCCGATTATTTTCCCTACCGATGAGGATATGGAAATGCCAGAAATTGCTAAAAATATTGGTGATATCATGATTTCAACGGAAAAGGTTGCTGAGCAAGCGGTTGATTATGGTCATTCTTACGAACGGGAACTTGGTTTTTTAACTGTACATGGCTTTTTACATCTAAACGGTTATGATCATATGGAACCTGAAGATGAAAAAGAAATGTTTGGCTTACAAACTGAGATACTTGATGCTTATGGCCTTAAACGATAAGCGCCAAATTAAAAAAAATCGAACATTTTTATCGTCATTAGGTCATTCTTTAGATGGACTTGTTACGGTTTTTAAAGAAGAAAGAAATATGAAAAAACATGTGGCAATGATGGTATTTGTATCCATTTGCGCAGCTATCTTTCAAATTTCTGAAACGGAATGGTTATGGCTGGCTTTAAGTATTAGTATGGTTATTATCAATGAGGTTTGGAACACAGTTATTGAAAACCTAGTTGATTTAACAACTGGTAATAAATACAACGAGATTGCGAAAAAGGTTAAAGATATGTCTGCCGCGGCGGTTTTGTTATCAGCACTTTTCGCTATGATTGTGGGATGTCTAATTTTTATTCCACAACTGTTAGAGTTATTTTTTGAGTAATCAATTGAAACAGAAGATACACAATAAGAGGAGAATTAATTAATGCAAAATAAAAAATTTCATTCAGGATTTGTGGCTATTTTAGGACGTCCTAATGTTGGTAAATCAACATTTTTAAATAATGTTATGGGCCAAAAAATTGCTATTATGAGTGATAAAGCACAAACTACCAGAAATAAAATTCAAGGTATTTATACGACTGATGATGCACAAATTGTCTTTATTGATACGCCCGGTGTCCATAAACCTAAGAGTCGTCTAGGCGATTTCATGGTTAAATCTGCGCTTTCAACGCTTGGAGAAGTGGATGCTATTTTATTCATGGTCAACGCAATGGAGAAACGAGGACCCGGAGATAACTTTATTATTGATCGTTTAAAAGATACTAAGAAACCAATTTACTTAGTTATCAATAAAATAGACCAAATCCATCCTGATGAAATATTGGCCATTGTGGAATCATACCGTGAATCTTTAGATTACAAAGAAGTTTTTCCAATTTCTGCGCTTAAAGGAAATAATGTTGACGAACTTGTAGATTCATTGGTTAGTGAATTACCTGAAGGACCACAATTCTACCCTGAAGATCAAATTACGGATCATCCGGAACGATTTGTTATGGGCGAATTAATTCGTGAAAAAGTTTTACAGTTAACACGTGAAGAAGTTCCTCATTCAGTTGCGGTCTTAGTCGAGGATATCAAAAAAGAAGACGAAGAAAAATTGCATATTTCTGCAACAATTATTGTTGAACGCCCAACTCAAAAGGGAATTATCATTGGTAAAGGCGGTAAGATGCTAAAAGATATCGGTGTGAAGGCTAGAAAAGATATCGAAACAATGATGGGAGATCGCGTTTATTTAGAACTTTGGGTTAAAGTTCAAAAAAATTGGCGCGATAAACAAACAGATTTAAAAGCATTCGGTTACCGTGAAGATGATTATTAAAAAATAGATAAATGATCGGAACAAAGATAATTTTTGTTCCGATTTTTATTTGTATAGACAAGGAGGTGTAGCATCATTCAGAATAATGAAGAGTTTGAAGGTATTTTACTTTATCGCAAAGAATATAAAGAGCGCGATTTACTAATTAAATTTTTAACGAATCGTTATGGTAAAAAAATGTTTTTTATTAAAGGTGCACGAAAACGTGGCTTTAAATTATCTTCTGCATTGCTACCTTTTACGATTGGTACCTATAGTGGTAACCTGAACGATAATGGACTTTCATTCATTAATGCCGCCAAGGAGTTTGAACAATTAAAAATGATTTCACAAGATATCGTTAGTAACGCGTATACGACTTATATTTTTAGTTTGATTGATGCTGCATTTAAAGATAACGAACCTATTCCGGTTTGGTATCAAAAGGTGGCAACGGCCATCCGATTAATTGACGAAGAATTTGATGCAGAAATTATTACCAATATTATTGAAATTCAGCTATTGTCAGTCTTTGGTGTGCAACCCCAATTACAGGGGTGTGCCGTTGGCGGAGAGACCCAAGGAGAATTTGATTATTCTGAAGCGTATGGGGGATTACTTTGCTCCAAACATTGGTATCTTGATAATAATCGACTTCATGCCACTCAAAAAGCAATTTTTTATTTAAGACAGTTTTCCGTGGTGAATCTTGATAAATTGAATTCTATTAAAGTGGCTGAACGTACTAAAAAAGAATTACGTCAGATTATTGATGTTATTTATGATAATAGTGTTGGTCTAAATTTAAAAAGTAAAAAATTTATTGATGGAATGAGTTCGTGGCCGGTGTCATTAAAGAAAAACCCCGAAATATAATTGACAAATAACTGTTTCTAAACTATGATTATAAAGAAATAAATAGCAGGATTATGATGAAAAAAGGTAAACATAATTATTGAAGCGAACTTAGAATAGTGCGAGCTAGGTAATTGATTATTTTTATTGGCGTTTTCGGAGTCCTTTGTTAATGAAGCTGCCGGTTAATTAACCGGAAGTAGGGTGGAACCGCGATATTAAAATCGTCCCTATGTGGTCTACAAGACTGCATAGGTTTTTTTGTGCTTAAAAATAAGGAGGACTATCATGTCAAAAAAGTTAGCTGTTCAAGATATTATCATGACATTACAAAAGTTTTGGGCTGATCAAGGCTGTATGCTGATGGAAGCTTACGATACGGAAAAAGGGGCCGGAACTATGAGTCCCTACACGTTCTTACGGGCAATTGGACCCGAACCATGGAATGCTGCTTATGTGGAACCTTCGAGACGTCCTGCAGATGGTCGTTATGGTGAAAATCCTAACCGTCTTTATCAACATCACCAATTCCAAGTGGTTATGAAACCATCTCCCGCAAACATTCAAGATTTGTATTTGGATAGTTTACGCGCATTAGGTATCGATCCTGCTGAACATGATATCCGATTTGTTGAAGATAATTGGGAAAATCCGTCAATGGGTTGTGCCGGTGTTGGTTGGGAAGTTTGGCTTGATGGAATGGAAGTTACTCAGTTTACTTACTTCCAACAGGTTGGTGGTTTGGAAGTTCATCCGGTTACCAGTGAAGTTACTTACGGTTTAGAACGTCTCTCTTCATATATACAAGACGTTGAGAGTGTTTACGATCTTGAATGGGCTGATGGTGTTATGTATGGTGATATTTTCAAAGAACCCGAATACGAAAATTCTAAATACTCATTTGAAGAAAGTAATCAAGAAATGTTATTTAATTTATTTGATGTTTATGAAACTGAAGCTAAGAAACAAATTGTTAATGGGTTAGTACATCCCGCATATGATTATGTTTTGAAGTGTAGCCATACGTTCAATTTATTGGATGCTCGTGGTGCTGTTTCAGTGACTGAACGTGCCGGTTACTTAGCAAGAATTAGAAATATGGCAAAATCAATTGCTAAAGTCTTTGTTCAAGAGCGTAAAAAATTAGGTTACCCTTTACTTAAAGATGAAAAACTTCGTGAAAAGTTATTAAAGGAGGACAAATAAGATGACACATTCCTTTTTATTAGAAATTGGGTTAGAAGAAATACCCGCTCATGTTGTGACACCGAGTCAAAATCAATTAGTTAAACGTGTTAGTGATTTTCTGACAGAGCAACGGTTGTCGTTTGGGGAAGTTAAAGCTTTCTCAACGCCCAGAAGGCTTGCAGTTGAAGTAACTGATTTGGCTGATAAACAAGAAGATATTCAAGAAGAAGCTAAAGGACCCGCAAAAAAAATTGCATTAGATGACGAGGGAAACTGGTCAAATGCTGCTAAAGGATTTGTTCGGGGTCAAGGAGTGACAACAGATGAAATCACCTTTAAAGAATTAAAAGGTGTTGAATACGTTTACGTTAATAAATTTATTGCTGGAAAAGCGGCCAAAGATATTTTGGTTCAAATTAAAGCTGTTATTGAAGCCATGACTTTCCCCACAATGATGCATTGGGCAAATTATGATTTTAAATATGTTCGCCCAATTCGTTGGTTAGTTGCGTTACTTGATAATGAGATAATTCCATTTAGCATTCTAAATATTGAGTCCGGCCGTCAAACGCAAGGACATCGTTTTTTAGGCAAAGCGATTGATCTTGAAACGGCAACCGAATATGTTGAAAAATTAGCAACGCAGTATGTCATAGTTGACTCAAAAAAACGTAAAGAAACAATCAGAACACAGATTAACGCCCTTGAAAATAATCAAAGTTGGCATATTATTGTTGACGAAGATCTTTTAGAAGAAGTTAATAACTTGGTTGAATATCCAACTGTATTTTCTGGCCATTTTGATGCAAAATATTTAGATATTCCCGATGTTGTCTTAATGACTTCAATGAAGGATCATCAAAGATTCTTTTATGTGCGTGACCAAAATGACGCTATCTTACCTATGTTTGTTTCAGTCCGTAATGGTACAGAAGCCAACATTGCTAACGTAGAGGCCGGAAATGAAAAAGTTCTTACGGCACGTTTAGAAGATGCCGCATTTTTCTATCAGGAAGATCAAAAGCAAACCATTGATGACTACGTTGAACGATTAAAAAATGTAACCTTCCATGATAAAATTGGGTCAACATATGAAAAAATGGAACGTGTCCAGTTAATGGCTCAAATCATTGGTAAACGTGAGGGCTTAAATGACCGTGAGTTAGCACTTTTACAAAGAGCCAGTGAAATTTATAAGTTTGATTTAGTAACCGGGATGGTTGGTGAATTTTCAGAACTTCAAGGAATAATGGGCGAAAAATATGCTTTATTGATGGGTGAAGATCCAGCTGTTGCGCAAGCCGTTTCTGAACACTATATGCCTATTAGTGCAGACGGTGAATTACCTAAATCAAAAATTGGTGCAGTTCTTGCTATTGCTGATAAATTAGATAGCATTTCGAGTTTCTTCTCAGTAGGATTAATTCCAACCGGATCAAATGATCCGTACGCACTTCGTCGTCAAGCATTCGGTGTGGTTAGAATTGTTGAATCACGTCAATGGCGTTTTTCACCACTTGAAGTGTTAAACGATATTAAAGCATTAGCGACACTTCACCCGGCATTATTTACAAAGATGTCCGTAGGTGAGAATGATTTAGAAGTTTTAAGCTTTATTAATGATCGTATGAAACAATGGTTCTCAAATCAAAAGGTAAGTTATGATGTCATTGAAAGTGTTATTGGCAGTACAGATGCAGATTTGTTAACAATGGCGGAAGCAGCGGTAACGCTTGAAGCACATAAGAAAGATAGTGATTTTAGAGAAACAATTGAAGCCGTTACTCGTGTCTTAAAGTTGGCTGACAAAAATAACGAAACTGATTTATCAGTGAAGGCAACATTATTGGATAACGTTGCCGAAAAAGAATTGTTTGAACGAGTTGAGACAATTCAACGTCGAATCGTTGATTTGACGCCAGAAGAGTTATATCATATATTGAGTGATATTCGTCCATTAATTGAAAATTACTTTGACCAGACAATGGTTATGGTTGAGGATGCTAAAATTAAGCAGAATCGTTTAAATCAATTAAGTTTAATTGCCAAAATGAGTTCTAAATTAGGCGATTTAGAGAAATTAAATATTAAATAATATAGGAGTGGAAAATTATCTGAGAAGGTGATTTTCTACTTTTTAGTTGGTAGTAGAATCTGAATACGCATATTTGACAAATGTGTCTAATAGTTGGAGCTAATTATTGTATTCATGTCAAATTAATGTTATTATTATGGGTACTCAAAAAGATGTATAACTTCGTATCGTTAGGTTTGGAGGTGAATGGCTAGAATGAGAATACCGGAGAATGTAATTGAACATGTAAGAACAAGTGTGAATATTACGGATGTCATTAGTCAATACGTTGGATTGAAAAAATCCGGTAGTAATTTTATGGGTTTGTGTCCGTTTCATGAAGAAAAGACGCCTTCATTTTCTGTTAGTGAAGAGAAGCAAATCTTCCATTGTTTTAGTTGTGGACGAGGCGGTAATGTTTTTAAATTCTTAATTGAATTGGATGGGCTTAGTTTTCCAGAGTCAGTGAATAAAGTCGCAGAATTTGCTGGTATAGAGATTGACAGTAAGTATGCTCAATCTCAGTTGGCTAAGACCCAAGAATCAACTGAAAATCGGCAATTAAAGCAGCTTCACGATGATGCTACTAAGTTGTATCAGCATATCCTAATGAATACAGAGATGGGACAAAAAGCTCTGGATTATCTGCACAATCGAGGGATGACTGATGAAGATATTACAACTTTCCAAATTGGGTTTGCACCTGAAAAATCAGTATTGCAGGATTTCTTTAATGAAAAGAAACTAGATTATCAGATATTAAGACAGTCTGGTCTATTCATTGAGAATCAAGCGGGTAACCTACGTGAACGTTTTATTAATCGTGTGATGTTTCCGATTAGAAATCAAAACGGACAGGTTGTTGCATTTTCAGGTCGTTTACTCGAGAAAAATAAAGACCTACCAAAGTATCTAAATAGTCCAGAAACACCTATTTTTAATAAACGTGATATTTTATTCAATTACGATTTAGCTAAAAAAGAAATTCGAACAGAGGGTAATGTTATTTTGTTCGAAGGGTTTATGGATGTTATAGCCGCCTATCGTTCTGGCGTTAAAAATGGTGTTGCATCGATGGGAACCAGTCTAACAAATGAACAGATTTATTTGTTAGAACGTTCAACTTCGCAGTTAAATATTTGTTACGATGGGGATGACCCTGGACAAAATGCAACCAATCGTGCTTTAGATTTATTGACCAACCAAACGAAGATGAAGGTTGGCGTGCTGGTCATTCCTAATGGCATGGACCCTGATGAGTTTGTTACAAAAAATGGTAAAGAAGCGTTTCTTGAGTTGGCTCACTCCGCTCGGGAAACGACGATCTCATTTAAAATGAACTTTTTAAAACGAGATCGAAATTTAAAAAATGAAAGTGAGCAAATTGATTATATCGATCAAGTCTTACGAGTTTTAGCTACAATAAAAACACCCTTTGAACAAGATATTTATGTTAATCAATTGGCTGATGAATTTAAAATTGATAAAACAATTTTAAGACAACAACTAGTAGATTTAGTAGCTAACCAACCGAGAGAACCGCAACCGAGAGTTAATCCGGTAAGAGTTCGGACGGACGAGCCACCAATTGAACAGCATCAAGAAATCATGCGAGATGAGAAAATTGATCGTGTTGAGAGGGCCGAAAGGTTGTTATTGTATCGTGTATTGCACGATCATACGGCATGGTTAAAAATTAGAGCAGTCGATGACTTTAGTTTTGTTCATGATAATTATCAGTTGATATATACGCTGGCTGAAGGTTATTTGGAACTACACGATCAATATGAAATTGCTAGTTTCCTAGATTATCTACCCGAGGAGGCTTTAAAACGTTTTGTAATGCAGATTGAACTAATGACTGTTTCGGATAATTCATCAGAAGATGAACTGAATGATTGCGTATCAGTTATCATGAATGATTCGCCAATTGAACGGTCAATTAATCAAGTTCGTTCTGATCTTGCGGAGGCAACTCGTTTAGGTAATACTGAACTAACAAATGAACTATCATTTAAGTTAATAGCGTTGTACCAAAAACAACAAGTACCACGAACATCCATCTAAGGGAGGAATTATTAATGGTAAAAAAAGTAGAAAAAGTCGAAGAAACAGAATTTGATGAAAAAGGCTTCAAAAAGGCTCAAACGAAGTTAATCAAAGAATACAAAGTAAAAAAAGAAATTAAGTATGATGATTTAACAAATGAATTAGCAACGCCTTTTCATTTAGATGCTGATCGAATGGATAAATTGCTTCAAAAAATTGAAGATTCTGGTATTGCTGTCGTTGATGAAGAGGGAAACCCAAGTGAACACAGTTTAAAAGCTGCTGAGAAAGTAACTAAAAAGGCTTTGAAAGATACTTCTGCACCAACCGGAATTAAAATTAATGATCCAGTTAGAATGTACTTGAAAGAAATTGGTCGTGTTAATCTTTTAAAAGCCGAAGAAGAAGTTGCTTTGGCTTTGAAAATTGAAGAAGGCGACGAAGAAGCTAAACAAAAATTGGCAGAAGCTAACTTGCGTTTGGTTGTATCGATTGCTAAACGTTATGTAGGTCGTGGAATGCAGTTCCTTGATTTAATTCAAGAAGGTAACATGGGCCTAATGAAAGCCGTTGAAAAATTTGATTATCGTAAAGGATTTAAGTTTTCAACGTATGCAACATGGTGGATTAGACAAGCAATTACACGTGCAATTGCTGATCAAGCTCGTACGATTAGAATTCCCGTTCATATGGTTGAAACAATCAATAAATTAATCAGAATTCAACGCCAATTATTACAAGAACTTGTTCGTGAACCAATTCCTGAAGAGATTGGTGCCGAAATGGACATGCCAGCAATGCCAGCTGAAAAAGTTCGTGAAATTTTGAAAATTGCTCAAGAACCTGTTTCATTGGAGACACCAATTGGTGAAGAAGATGATTCTCACTTAGGTGATTTTATTGAAGATCAAGATGCAACAAGTCCAGCTGATCATGCTGCTTATGAACTCTTGAAGGAACAACTTGAAAATGTTCTTGATACCCTAACTGATCGTGAAGAAAATGTCTTGCGTCTAAGATTCGGTCTTGACGATGGTCGTACAAGAACACTTGAAGAGGTTGGTAAAGTCTTTGGTGTGACGCGTGAACGTATTCGTCAAATTGAAGCTAAGGCATTACGCAAATTACGTCATCCATCTCGTTCAAAACAATTAAAAGATTTCTTAGAATAAAAATTTAAAAGCGATTATAAAACGAAACCTGTTTTATAATCGCTTTTTTTTAGTTATAATGAAGGAAGATAACACGCGAAAGAAGAGGAACAAACACATGGATGCACGTCATTTGTCAGATCGATTAATAAAAGTTGCAAAATTTGTCCCAAAAAATGCACGGTTAGCTGATATTGGATCAGATCATGCCTATCTTCCAGCCTATTTAGCCATTAACAAAATTATTTCATATGCGGTTGCCGGCGAGGTAGCAAAAGGGCCCTATGAAAATGCGGTGACAGAAATTAATACAGAACGGTTAGATCATATGATTATGCCGCGGCTAGCTAATGGATTGAAGGCAATTAAAACGGACGATAACATTGATACGATTACGATTGCAGGAATGGGTGGCCCATTAATAAGAGACATTTTTAATGCCGATTTAGAGAAGTTGGCGGGCGTTCGTCGATTGATCATTCAACCTAATGTTGGTCAAGAATTAATTCGAGAATGGTTAATGAATCATTCTTATCAAATTATTGATGAGGACATCGTTGAAGATGATCACCACGTCTATGAGATTATTGTGGCCGAAAAGGTTAGTAATAAAGTTGGATACTCTTCGTTAGACTTAAAATACGGACCTAATCTAAGAATTGAACAAAATGAGGTATTTAAAGCTAAATGGCAACACCAAATGGCCAAAAAACGTGAAGTTTTAAAACATTTTGCGGCTGCTAATGAGGTGCCAATTGATAAAAAAAAGGTCCTAGAAATTGATATCAAAGAAATTGAGGAGATGTTAAGATGACAAGAATTAGTGACTTAATTCAACGGTTTGAACTATTTGCGCCCAAAAATATGGCTGAAATAGGCGATCCGGTTGGTCTCCAGTTAGGAAATATGAATAATAAAGTCTCTAAGGTGATGACGACACTTGATGTCCGTCCAGAAGTTGTTCAAGAAGCAATCGATAATAACATTGATTTTATTTTTGCGCATCACCCATTGATGTTCAGACCAGCTAAAAACTTGGATACGACGAATCCACAAAATAAAATGTACGCTGATTTATTGAGTCATAATATTACCGTCTATGCCGCGCATACTAATTTAGATAATGTTGTTGGTGGGATGAATGATTGGTTGGCAGATCAATTAGGCTTGCAAAAAACAATACCTCTAGTGCACACGACGAGTATGGATTATGGAATGGGTCGTGTAGGGAATCTAAAGAATGAAATGACCGTTGCTGAGTTTTCAGAGTACTGTAAACAACAATTTAATCTCAGTGGACTACGGGTTATTTCAACTGATTTAACGCAATCAGTTAAGCGAGTTGCCATTTTGGGTGGCGATGGTGGAAAATTTTATCCCGAGGCAATTAAGAATCAGGCAGATGTCTATGTGACTGGGGATGTTTACTATCATACAGCTCACGACATGCTAGCTGAAGGTCTGTCTGCTGTGGATCCTGGACATCATATTGAAAGTATTTGTAAGCCTCAACTGAAACGATTATTTAACGAATGGACTATTGATAACGATTGGCAAATTGAAACAATTGAATCAACTATCAATACAGATCCATTTCAGTTTATTTAATTGAAAAATTAGAGTATCATTAGAATTGTTAAATAATAATATTAGGAGATATGCCATCATGACAAAATATGAAGAATTAATTCCACGTTTTATTAAGTACGTTAAAACAGAAACTCGCTCTGATGAAAATTCAGGATTGACACCTTCGACGCAAACTCAAGTTGAATTTGCAAAAGAATTAAAGAAGGAACTTTTAGAGATTGGATTAACTGATGCACGCATTTCTGAAAAAAGTGGGTACGTTTTAGCAACATTGCCTAGTAATTTAGAAAATGATGTAAAAGTAAAAGCGGTTGGATTTATTTCGCATATGGATACAGCGGACTTTACGGCAGAGGGTGTTAATCCTCAATTTGTTGAAAATTATGATGGTGAATCTGATATTAATCTTGATGATGAAGGTAAATTTAAATTAACTGTTAAAGAATTTCCTAATTTAAAAAATTATAAAGGTAATACACTTATAACAACAGATGGGTCAACTTTACTAGGATCGGATGATAAATCTGGTGTTGCTGAAATTTTCACGGCCGTAGCTTACTTAGTTGCGCATCCAGAGATTAAGCATGGAGATGTTAAGGTTGGAATCGGACCTGATGAAGAAATTGGTGTAGGAGCAGATAAATTTGATGTTAAAGATTTTGGCGCTGACCTTGCTTATACAGTAGATGGTGGGCCATTAGGTGAATTGGAATACGAAACATTTAATGCTGCGCAAGCGGTTATTTCAATTCAGGGTAAAGAAGTTCATCCCGCAACCGCCAAAGGTGTTTTAATTAATGCAAATAAATTAGCAAGTCAATTTGATTCACTTTTACCACAAGATGAGGTTCCTGAAAAGACTGAAGGTCGCGAAGGTTTCTATCATTTGATTTCAGTGGATGGCACAGTAGATGAAGCAAAAATGGTTTACATTATTCGTGATCATGACCATCAAAAATTTGAAGATCGTAAGAAATTTATGATGGGCGTTGCTGATAAGATGAATGCTGAATTCGATACAGATCGTGTCACAATTGATATGGCAGATCAGTATTATAATATGCGCGAAGTAATCGAAAAAGATATGACCGTTGTAAATGTTGCTCAACAAGCCATGGAAAACTTATCAATTAAACCTGATATCTATCCGGTACGTGGAGGAACAGACGGCTCGAAAATTTCATTTATGGGATTACCAACACCAAACTTGTTTGCTGGAGCAGAAAATATGCATGCACGATTTGAGTTTGTCTCAGTAGAGACGATGGAAAAGGCAACAGATGTTGTGTTGGAAATTGTAAAGCTAGTATCCGAAGAAACAAAATAGTCATTTTAAGATAAATAAAAAAGATAAACTAATTAGTTTATCTTTTTTTATTTATCAGATTTAGGATCTTTGATTATGGCGTAGAGACAGTTCACGACAATTGAGCCAGCAACTGCGAAGATAATACCGATTTGTAAAACTGGAGCAAAGAGCGTACCAGTTAGTGAGCTTACGATATAGCCAATTACTTCACCAAAAATGAAGCCCCAAAAGAGAATTGTTAATTGTTTCATCATATAACAGCACCTCACATTCAAAAGTAATTTTAACACAAATATTTATTTTTGCAAAAGCTTTTTAGTGTCTGTTGGGTATTGTTAGAAAGTTTTGTATAATAGCAGTAATAGATACATAAAAAGGAGGGTCATTATGTTTGTGCCGTTAAAAGTTAAAAGTTCATTTAGCTTATTACAAAGCACCACTAAAATTAATGATTTGGTTCAAAAAGCACAAGAGCAAGGCTACGAAACAATCGCTCTAACAGATAACAATGTATTGTATGGTGCAATTGATTTTTATAATGCCTGTCAGAAAGTTGGGATTAAACCAATTATCGGACTGACATTAGATATTGCTGGTTTAATTGAAACGGATCAGGAGTACGAACTGACTTTTATTGCTAAAAATAAGCAAGGTTATCAGAATTTAATGCGATTATCAACTTTAAAAATGACCCTAAGTGAAGGATATTTAAATTTTGATTACCTTGCTGATTATTTAGATGGATTATTTATTTTGTCACCTAACGAGAAAAGCGAATTTAGTTATTTAATTGAACAAAGTCAAATTTCTGATGTGAAAGACTTATTAGCTAAATATCAAAGCTTAATGGGTTCAAAAAATGTCCGAATTGGATTATCATATCGAATGGATACAATCACTGCACAATCAATTAAGGCTCTGGCTGATAGCTACAATATGCGAGTGATAGCCTTAGATGAAGTTAGTTACCTCAATCCCGAAAACCAAGCCGATGTTGACGTATTAAAGGCAATTAGTAACGGGGAGACAATTCCGGCTGATCAACTGGGTGAACAGGTACAAGGGGCATACTCGCTAATAAATCCAAATGAGATAATAGATAATTATCAGGCAATATCCATGGTAGAAGCCGTTCAGGAAACGCAAAACGTGGCGGACGCGACATCTCTAAAGTTGACATTTTCACAACCCAAACTACCAGAATATCCTTTACCAGACAATGAGACGGCTCATAGCTATTTAAAAAAGCTTAGTAATTCGGGTTTAAACGCACGATTTCCGAATGGGGTTCCCGATGAATATAAACAAAGATTAGATCTTGAACTAGGCGTTATTCAAGAGATGGGATTCGAAGACTATTTTTTAATTGTTTGGGATATCATGAACTATGCACATTCACAACAGATCATTACTGGTCCTGGACGAGGGTCCTCTGCTGGTGCTCTCACTGCTTATGCTTTAACAATTACAGATGTTGACCCAATCCAATACGACTTGTTATTTGAACGTTTTTTAAATTCAAAACGAGTGCAAATGCCAGATATTGATCTGGATATACCTGATGACAAACGGGGAATGATTCTTGAATATTTGCATCACAAATACGGCCATTACCATATGGCTCAAATTATTACGTTTGGAACGATGGCAGCTAAACAAGCTTTAAGGGATGTTGGTCGTGTTTTCGGTATATCGCCATTTGAAATGAAAAGCTGGAGTGATGCGATTCCAAATGTCTTGAAAATAACATTGTCGGATGCGTTAGCACAATCTCAAAAATTACGTAATCTAGTCAATGATAGTACAAAAAATAAAGGTATTTTTACAATTGCTCAGCACATCGAAGGAATACCTAGACATTATTCAACTCATGCGGCTGGGGTTGTACTCAGTCAAATTGATTTGCGGGAAGTTGCGCCCTTACAAAATGGGAGTGACGATATTTTATTGACGCAATACTCTAAAGATTTAGTTGAAAATGTTGGGTTATTAAAAATTGATATCTTAGGACTACGTAATTTGAACATTTTAGATCAAGCCGTTAAGCAGGTTAAGAAAAATTATCAGGTCAACTTTGATCCCGCGCTTATCAATCTAGAAGACGAAAAAACGCTAGCTCTTTTTAGAATGGGAGATACTTCAGGTGTTTTTCAATTTGAATCAAGCGGCATAAAGAACGTTTTGAAAAAGCTACAACCGACGTCTTTCGAAGATGTTGCTGCCGTGAATGCATTATATCGTCCGGGTCCAATGGAGAATATTGATACATTTATTGCGCGTAAACATGGACTTGAACAAATAACATTTCCAGATAATAGTTTGAAGCAAATTCTTGAACCGACATATGGCGTTTTAGTTTATCAGGAACAAGTCATGCAAGTTGCATCAAAAATGGGTAATTTTACGTTGGGCGAAGCTGATTTATTACGTCGTGCGATGAGTAAGAAAAAGAAGAAAACCATCGATGAAATGCGTACCCAATTTGTTCAAGGAGCACGTAAAAATGGTATACAAGAATCCGTTGCTGAAGTTGTTTATCAATATATTGAGCGATTTGCTAACTACGGATTTAATCGATCACATGCAGTCGCTTATAGTAAAATTGCATTTCAATTAGCTTATATCAAGGCCAATTATCCGGCGGCATTTTTTGAAGCAATTCTGAATTCTGTGGGTAACAATCCGCAAAAAATAAAAGAATATCTTGTTGAAGCTAAGCAATATCAGGTAACCATTAAATTACCTGATATTAATCTCAGTGAGGCCGGTTTTAGTTTGCAAAACAATATTGTCCGGTTCGGATTAGGCAGCATAAAAGGACTTAGGAAAGATTTTATAGAGCACATTATTAATCTACGGCAAGAAGCGCTTTTTACAGATTTTCAAGCTTTTTTACACCGAATAGATAAGCGATACCTGAACGAAGAAAATATTGCGGCGCTCATTTACGCTGGTTGCTTTGACCAATTTGACTACAATCGTGCAGAGCTGGTTGGCGCTTTGCCAGAATTGATTAGTAGTATTGATTTAAGTGGAAATAATACGAATCTATTTGAACTATTAACGCCTAAAATAGCGAGACAATCGAATTTCCCATTGATGTTTCGTTTAGAAAAAGAATCCCAATATCTGGGAGCATATTTATCGGGGCATCCAATCGAAAAATACCGTAAACAATTAAGTCAAACTAAGATACAAAAGATTTCAGAGATAAGTGAAAAAACGCGTGTTACTATTTTAGTGAACCTGACTAAGATTAAAGTTATTCGTACAAAAAAGGGTCAGCAAATGGCCTTTTTGAATGGTTCAGATGAAACAAGTGAAATAGATTTAACAATATTTCCTGATTTATTTCGACAGAAAGAATCACTACTTGAAAAAAATAACGTTGTCGTCGTATCAGGGGATGTCGAGACAAACAGAGGTCTTCAAATTATTATAAAAAGTATTGATTTAGCGGATGATTATTTTGCTAAATTGACACAAAAAAAATGGTTTCTAAAAATTTCTAAAGAATCAACTAATGAAAAAGTAGAAGAATTAATGCAAATAATGAAAAAACGATTGGGCCAGACACCCGTCATTTTATACTACGAAAAAGACAATCGAAAAATCAGTTTGGATAGAACTTATTGGTTGAGGGATGATGAAGAAACACATACAGCGCTTACAAAAACGTTAGGTTCTGAAAATGTCGTCATTAAATAATCAGTTCATGAAAATACTGAAAATATTTTCACATTTAACAAGACAACTTTTCTGAAAAGTGTTAACATAGTGAGTGAAATATGTACTTAAATTACTTATTGAGGTGAAGAAATGAAACGCATTGGTATTTTAACAAGTGGTGGAGATGCGCCAGGTATGAACGCTTCAGTTCGTGCTGTTGCACGTCGTGTAATTGGTGAAGGATTAGAAGCATATGGTATTAACTATGGTTTTGCAGGCTTAGTTGCCGGGGATATTCATAAAATTGAATATGCTGACGTTGATGATGTTATTCAACGTGGTGGAACAATGTTGTACTCAGCTCGTTATCCTGAATTTGCAACTGCTGAAGGACAATTAAAGGGTATTGAACAACTTAAGAAGTTCGGTATTGATGCTTTAGTTGTTATCGGTGGGGATGGTTCATATCATGGTGCTCTTGCACTCACAAAACGTGGATTTAATGCTGTTGGTATTCCAGGAACAATCGATAATGATATTCCTGATACAGATTTTACAGTTGGATTTGATACAGCTGTTAATACAGCTCTTGATGCAATTGATCGTATTCGCGACACTGCTCGTTCACATCAACGTACATTTATCGTTGAAGTTATGGGTAGAAACGCTGGAGATATTGCTTTGTGGTCTGGTATCGCCGGTGGCGCTGATATTATTGTTATTCCTGAAAAGGGGTATAACATGCAAGAAATTGCGGATAAACTCAACAATAACCGTGAACATGGCAAGGACTCAGGAATTATCGTATTAGCCGAAGGTGTTATGGGTGCTAGCGATTTTGCTGCTGAATTGGACACATACGGTAATTTTGAAACACGTGTGACTATCTTGGGTCATACGCAACGTGGTGGTGTACCAACTGCCAAAGATCGTGTCTTAGCAAGTCGCTTTGGTGATTATGCTGTTCAACTTCTCATGGAAGGTAAGGGCGGATTAGCCATCGGTATTCAAAACAACGAATTAGTTGCTGAAGATATCGTTGCAACGCTTGAAGAACATAAACATCATACTGATTTAAGTCTTTTAGACTTAAACGCACGACTATCAACACCTAGATAATTATAATATCGTTATTTATAAATAATAAGTAAACTAAGAGGAGATCATAATATAATGAAAAAAACTAAAATCGTAAGTACACTTGGTCCAGCCAGTTCAGATCTTGATACAATTGTTAAATTAATCGAAGCCGGTGCTAATGTTTTCCGTTTCAACTTTTCTCATGGTGACCATGAAGAACATTTAGGTCGTATGACTTTAGTTCATGAAGCAGAAAAAATTACTGGTAAAATGGTTGGTATCATGCTTGATACTAAGGGTGCAGAAATCCGTACTACTGTTCAAAAAGAAGGTAAAATCAACTTTGAAATCAACGATATCGTTCGTATTTCAATGGATGACTCTCTTGAAGGAACACATGAAAAGATTGCTGTTACTTACCCAGGTTTAATCGAAGATGTTCATGTTGGAGGCCACGTATTATTTGATGATGGTCTTATCGATATGAGAATTGACGAAATCGATACAGCTGCTAAAGAATTAGTAACAACTGTTATGAATGCTGGTCGTTTAGGTTCACGTAAAGGTGTTAACGCTCCTGGTGTATCAATTAACTTACCTGGTATTACTGAAAAAGATTCAGATGATATCCGTTTTGGTTTAGATCAAAATATTGATTTCATTGCTGCTAGTTTTGTACGTAAACCAGCTGATGTTTTAGATATCCGTGCTTTACTTGAAGAAAAAGGGATGGAACATGTTCAAATCTTCCCTAAAATTGAATCACAAGAAGGTATTGATAACATTGATGCTATCATGGAAGTTTCTGAAGGATTAATGATTGCCCGTGGTGATATGGGTGTTGAAATTCCTGCTGAAAATGTACCTTTAGTTCAAAAAGACTTAATCAAAAAATGTAATGCTTTGGGCAAACCAGTTATTACTGCTACTCAAATGCTTGATTCAATGCAAGAAAACCCACGTCCTACACGTGCTGAAGCTTCTGATGTTGCTAATGCCGTATTTGATGGAACAGATGCAACAATGCTTTCAGGTGAAAGTGCTAACGGTGACTACCCTGTAGAATCAGTTGCAACAATGGCTCGTATTGATGAAAAAGCTGAAAATGCTTTACGCGCTCATGGTTCATTTGTTTTAAATGAATTCGATAAGAGTGACGTTACAGAAACTATCGGCCGTGCAGTTGCTGAAACAGCTGATAGCTTAGGTATCAAAACAATCATCGCTGCTACAAAATCGGGTCAAACTGCACGTATGATTTCTAAATACCGTCCTGATTCAGATATCTTAGCAATTACTTTTGACGAACAAACTCGTCATGGTTTATCAGTTAACTGGGGTGTTCACCCAATTATCGCTGAAAAACCAGCATCAACAGATGCATTGTTTAGCTTAGCAACTGAAAAAGCTAAAGAATTAGGTTTTGCTAAAAAAGGCGACCTTATCTTAATTACTGCTGGTCTTCCAGTTGGTGAAAAAGGTACAACAAACAGTTTGAAAGTTCAATTAGTAGATTAATTGTATCAAGATTCAAGTTTTTGAGTTTTTCGGTGACATTAGTTGCCATGATAAACCGAATCTTGTATCAATTTCACACTGAAAAAGTGGTTAGACTTCATAAGTCTAGCCGCTTTTTTTATTACTCAATATTTTTATTCAATTGGCTATTAAGCCTAATATCAGGTAAAATGAAGTCATATAGTGATTTTATGAATATAAATAAATTGGCATAAAATAAATAAGATTTTTTGAAATGGAGAAATAAATGAGTTCAATTATGGGACAAATTGTTACCGCAATGGTAACCGATGAGAACGACACAGAGTTTTTAGTACAAAAAGATGGCACAACAATGCATTTGCTAAAAGATGATACAAATGGTCAATTGACAAATGGTTCAATGGTTAAAGGCTTTGTTTATGAAAATGAGGACCACGACTTAAGTCTTTCAACAACTATCCCTAGAGCAGGTATAGATCAATACGCTTTTGGAGATGTGGTTAAGGTTAGGAGAGATTTAGGTGTCTTTGTTGATATCGGCTTGCCAGATAAAGATGTAGCAGTTTCGCTAGATGACTTACCAGAAATGAAATCACTTTGGCCAAAAGCCGGTGATCGATTAATGGTCGGTCTTAAAATAGATGCTAAAGATCGTATTTGGGGTGATGTTGCGGATGAAGAAATGTTCCGCGAGATTGCTAAAAAGCCTGATGATTCTTTAAAAAATAAGAATATGAAATTTACGGTTATTCGTTTGAAAATGATTGGTACGTTTGTCATTACGGATGATGATTACTTAGGTTTTATTCATCCTTCAGAACGATTTAACGAACCCCGACTAGGACAAGTCTTAGAAGGTCGCGTGATTGGAATTAGAACGGATGGCACAATTAACTTGTCTATTAAACCACGTGCCTATGAAGCAATTGGAGACGATGCGGCTATGTTGGTTGCAGCGTTGACGCATAATGACGATCAAAGTTTACCATTCACTGATAAAAGTGATCCAGAAGATATTAAAGAATATTTTGGCATTAGCAAGGGACAATTTAAAAGAGCAGTTGGTCATTTATTAAAAGGACGTTATGTTAAACAAGAAGACGGCAAACTTATTTTAATAAAAATGCCTGAGGAACTTGAAAACAATGCGGATGAATCAATTGACGATATAGAAAATCAATAGATAGTGAGGGATTCTGGTGGATAAAGTACAACAAATAAACTTCATTGAAAATAAAATTCACCAGTCTAACTTTAAATTGACACCTCAACGTCAAGCTATTATAGCCGTTATTTACAAACGCGTTAATGAACATTTAAGCCCGGAAGAAATTTTTGCCCTTGTGAAAAAAGAATCATCTGAAATAGGGTTAGCAACAGTGTATAGAACGTTAGATGTACTGGTTGAGTTAAACATCATTGATAAGATAGTCTTTGAGGATGGCATGGCTAGATATGATTTAACCATAAATGATAAACAGCATTTTCATCACCATCTTTTATGCACTCAGTGTGGTTCAATTGAAGAGATTCATGAAGATTTGTTAGAAGACGTTGAGAGACTAGTCTCTCAACAATTTCATTTCTTAGTAACAGATCATAGACTTACTTTTCACGGAGTATGCATGAATTGTCAAAGAAAATCAAAAGAATAAGAGACGTTGCGATTCATGTAACGTTAAATTTATTTGTTTAGAAATGTTTCGTATGATAAGGTATTTCGTGAAGATGTCATGCATAAAGGAGATCAATAATGCTTATTAAGTATAAGAACGATTATGAGAAGATTGCGATGGGCCTATTATCATTCATACCTGACCTGAAAGATGTTACCAGAATTAATTCAGCAATTAAGGGTTACCTAGATATAGATAACCGAGATTTGTATCTTTGGAAAAATGAAGATGGTGACTTTACTGGTGTAGTTGGTATAGAAGATGATGGGAATATTGTAGTAGTTCGAGCAATCTCATTGAGTCCGGATGAAAGACATAAGAAGGTTAGTTTTTTAATTTTAGACGCGGTCTTGGCGTTGTACCCCGATAGAAAAATTATGGGAACGATTGATACAACAAAATTAATTGAAAAATGGGAAATGCAAAAAAATGAGTCAAAAGGGTGAATCGATTAACCATGTGACGTTAAAATTGGCATCATTTGAAGGCCCACTTGATTTGTTGTTGCACTTAATTAAGGATGCCGAAATGGATATTTATGATATTCAGATTTCGTCAATAACTGATCAATATCTGTCAATTATTAATAGAACTGGGCAAATGCCTTTAGATGCAATTGGTCAGTATTTAGTAATGGCGTCAACTTTAATGGAAATTAAGAGTAGAATGCTTCTACCCGTGATTGATTCTGAGGTAGTGGAGGACGAAATTGATCCAAGGACTGATTTAGTTGAGCAATTAGTTGAATATCAAAATTTTAAAAATGCGTCTAATAAATTAGAATCTATGGCGAGTAACCGTTCGGATTATTTTTCGAAGGAACAAAGTTGTACACCAAAAGAAGTTGTTGATGAACAGCCACTTGTTATTCCCGGTTTGAACCTAGATGTTCTGCAAAACGCTTTTAAGAGGGTTTTGGTAAAGCAAGTTGAGCGGCAACCCGTTCAAAAGAAAATAAATGTACAATCATTTTCACTTGCTGATAAAATAACAGAAATTGAACAAATCTTAGTGTGTTCGAATGGACGGTTAACCTTCGATGATCTTTTTGAACACCCGATGGTAGTTAGCGAAATTGTGCTCACTTTTTTAGCGATATTAGAGTTGTCAAAATTGGATCAAATTAAATTGAAGCAAACTAATAGTTATGAAATGATTCAAATCATAAAAGTGGAAGTGTAAGGCAATATTAGGAGGTATGAGAGTGAGTCATTTAGCAAATATTGAAGGACTTTTATTTGTAAGTGGGGATCAGGGCATATCTCTATCAGAATTATCTAGATTAACTGGCTTAATGAAATCAGCGGTTAAAGAACAACTTGATAGATTAGCTACTAAGTATGTAAATGATCCAAACTCTAGTTTACAGTTAATCCAATATGACGATTTTTGGCAACTAGTAACAAAAAGAGAACTAGCCAGTTTAATTAAAAATTATTTTGAAAACCCTAATTCAAGAAAACTGTCCGCGGCGGCCTTAGAGACATTAGCAATTATTGCTTATAAGCAACCCACAACGCGGATTGAAATTGATACAATTAGGGGTGTTCAAAGTTCAGGCTCATTGCAAAAATTGATTGCGTTAAATCTAGTTGGCGAAAGCGGACGTCTTAATGCCCCAGGAAGACCAATTTTGTATAAAACGACAATTCAATTTTTAAATTACTTTGGACTAAATGGACTTAAAGAACTTCCAGTAATTGATGAAAATCAGGATTTTAACTTAGATCCTGGGCAGCTTTTTTTAACTAATTTTAACGAAAAATTACAAGAAGACGAGGAATAATATGGCAGAAGCAGAAAGATTACAAAAAGTTATGGCGCAAGCGGGAGTTGCCTCTCGAAGACAATCTGAGAAAATGATTTCAGAAGGCCACGTTAAGGTAAATGGCAAGGTCGCAAATGAGTTAGGCATTAAAGTGACGAGTGAGGATAAAATTGAAGTTGATGGTATTCGCTTGAATGAGGAACCATTAGTCTATTATTTATTCTACAAACCAAGAGGCGTTATCTCTTCCGTTAAGGATAATAAAGATCGTAAGGTTGTAACGGATTACTTTCCTGGCGTAAGGGAAAGAATCTATCCAGTAGGTCGATTGGATTATGATACATCGGGACTACTTTTAATGACAAACGACGGTGAATTAGCCAACAAGATGACTCATCCAAAATATAAAATTGATAAGACTTATGTTGCAAAAGTAAATGGAATTCCATCTAATGATGACCTAAAAGCTTTACGTCAAGGGATTGTTATAGATGGTAAGAAAACGGCACCTGCTCATTCTAAAATTATTTCGGCAGATAAAAACAAACAAAAAGCAATCGTCTCATTAACGATTCATGAAGGTCGAAATCATCAAGTAAAGAACATGATGGCCGAAATTGGTCATCCAGTCGAAAAATTAAAACGTGAAACTTATGGGTTCTTGGACTTATACGGGTTAACGTCAAGTCAATATCGTGAACTTTCTGAAGAAGAGGTTCACGCGCTAAAAAGTATCGCCGAGCGTAAATAATTGTAACTCTTTTTATCATATGTTATATTCTATAACGTAATAAAATATTTGGTTCGTCTTCAGGGGCAGGGTGAAATTCCCGACCGGCGGTGATAGTCCGCGACCCACATTACATATGTGGCTGGACTGGTGAAATTCCAGTATCGACAGTTAAAGTCTGGATAAAGAAGATAGGGCTTATTTGAGTAAGTAATTTCAAATGAACTCTGTTAATCTTCATTGATTAATGGCGTTCATTTTTTATTTATTTAAAGGGTTCTTCATTGAAGATGGCCTTCCAGGAGGTTTTCTAGTATGAATCGTTCACCAATTTTCAGAGTTGTGATTACGGCGTTTTTAGCCGCTATCTCGTACGTATTAATGTTTTTATCTTTCCCGGTAATACCGCTGATCCCGTATTTAAAAATAGATTTTAGCGATTTGCCTATTTTAATTGGCTTCTTCATCTTGGGTCCATTGGGTGGCGTAATGGTAGCTATAGTCCGGTCTTTATTGTATCTTGTTTCGACCGGGACGGATATTGCCAGTTTGATAGGTGTTGGAACTAATTTCTTAGCATCAATGGCAGTTTCATTTCCAGCTTATTATATTCTTAAAGGTGGTAGTGGTATTAAACCCACAATTTGGAAGAGTATATTGACCATTTTAACAAGTACGCTAGTGCTGACTGTGTTGCTATCTATTGCGAATTATTTTGTCATCTTACCAGTGTACTTAAATGTTATTGGTATGGATATCGGTATGTCAGTATCGAAGTATGTTGTTATCGGCGTCATTCCTTTTAATATTATAAAGGGCATTTTAGTTGTTGGGGTATTTAGTGTCCTGTACCGCAGAATGTATAGTTGGGTTCAACTGAATAATAAAAAGTATAAAAAAATATAGTATAATAGGGGAGAATTCTTAAAGGATTCTTCCCTATTTTGTTTTAAAAGGATGATAATTTATGATTGAAGATTATATTTTGCAAATGTTTCAAGAGGATCCTCGCCGTCCTAACGTTGTGTATAGTATTATCATAGGACGAAATACAGTTTCAAATATATACTGGGGTATGCGTTACAATTTACTAGACTACTTTGGAATGGATCCTCAATTTTCGAATATGCTATTTCGGGAAAATATTGTTAAATTACAAAAAAATAAATTACTTGATGAGAATGAAGTAGGAGTTAAGCTGACCAGTTTAGGATTAGAACGGAAAAAGAAATTAAAAAAAAGCCTATATCAAGTTAAATATCCTAAGTTAATGAACCAATATAGATTGAATGAGTGGTCAGAGACGCTTACTTTAGCTATTCAAGTTATATCTGAGCTCAGTTTTACTAATCGACATTACTATCCCATAATGACATCTGAGTTAACTAAATTTAATATTAAGAGATGGCTTTCTAATAATGTTAAGGAGAAATTAGTAAGCCAAGTCCATTCAGAATTAGAACTCTTTATCAAAGAACTGGATACAAACGCAGAATTAATTTTTATGAATAAATTGATTGGACACCAACTTAATGGATTAACTAATAAACAGTTAGCAATTGAGTTGACCCTTTCAGAAATAGAGACCGACTTAATATATCGTGATACAATGAATTATTTTGCGAGTTGGATAGAACAACAAGAACAAAGTGTGTTTAAAGAATTGGTTCAGTTAATTCGAAACAAAGGAATCATTTCCGAAAGCGCGCAAGATACGATGAAGTTTATAAATGCAGGTTTGTCCGTCAACGATATTGCTAGAAAAAGACAATTAAAGAAAAGTACAATAAACGAACATTTACTTGAACTAGCAATGTTTGATGACAAATTTCCTTACCAACTATTTTTGACTAGCGAGTTAGTTGGTATTTTAACGAAGATAATTGGCGGAAATATTGATCAATATTCTTTTCAGGAAATACAAGAAAAAATACCGGAAATTGATTTTTTTGATTATCGCCTGTATCAAATTTATAGGAGTAAAAACGGATGACAACAATAAATTTAAAAGAAAAACTGTCGGAATATTTTGGGTTTGAGTCATTTATGTCGGGGCAAGAAGAGACAATTAAAACCGTTTTGTCAGGACATGATACGCTTTCGGTACTACCTACAGGGACTGGGAAATCGCTATGTTACCAATTGGCCGGTTATCTTATGAATGGAACAACGCTTATTGTTTCACCGTTATTATCATTAATTCAAGATCAAGTTAGCCAATTTAATTTTCGTGGAAATGGCGTAGCAATTGGCTTAACATCATTATTAAGTTATTCTGAAAAAAAATATGTACTAAAAAATATTAAAGCTTATAAATTTATCTACCTATCTCCCGAAATGTTAAGTCAGGTTGAAGTTATCAGTGCATTAAAAAGCATTAACGTATCCTTGTTTGTTGTTGATGAGGCACATTGTATTTCAACTTGGGGACCCGATTTTAGACCCGATTATTTAAACTTAAATAATGTCATTGCTGAACTTGGTGAACCACTTATCTTGGCTTTAACGGCAACGGCAACACCAAGAATTCAAGATGATATTGTTGCACAATTAAAAATGCCAAATCGTTCTTTTAATAAAATTATTAGATCAGTTAATCGGGAAAATATTTTTTTGAGCACGATAAAAGTAAATGATGAATTTGAAAAAAATGAACAATTATTAGGATTGTTAAACAAGTTGGATGGCGTTGGGATTATTTATTTCTCGAGTAAGAAAAAAGCAAATGAAATCTCGGAGTTAATAAACCAGTATACGAAACTGAAGTCTGAACCGTATCATGCTGATTTAACTGATACGGCAAGGTACATCGTGCAACAACAATTTATGATGAATCAAATTGATGTTATCTGTGCGACGAGTGCTTTCGGCATGGGAATCAATAAGAAGGATATTCGCTATGTCATTCATTACCATATGCCCGCTAATTTTGAAAGCTACGTGCAGGAATTTGGTCGAGCTGGTCGGGATGGGCAACAAAGTATTGCAATAGTATTCTCTCAAGTAAACGATTTGTTCTTACAGAGGAGATTAATCGATTTAACGATTCCGGATGCTGATTTTATTAAGCTATATTTTAAAAAACATGCAGAATTAGTTGGACTCGGTGAAGAAAAAGGTAAGCTGCTAGATTATTATTATGAGAAGCATGACACAGTTGATCAGGTGCAAGCGCTATTCAGACAAAGAAAAATCGAAAAAGAGATTGGGTTACAAAGCATGATGGCATTTATTGATTCCAATCAGTGCCGAAAACAAGAAATTTTAAGACATTTTGGTGAATCAAAAGTAGTACAACACGATAAAAGCTGTTGTTCAGTCGTTTTTACTGAAAAGACACTTGAGGTAATTGGCCTGAAAAAAAGGATAAACGTAACCGATGAAAAACGATTAATTCAATCGTCAGAAACAATTATGACAAAATTATTTCAAAAATCCTGAGAATAATTTGGATTGTTATGGTAAAATAATGGTAATTGTTTTTAGGAGGATTGAAAAATTGAGTGATAAAAAAGATAATTCAGAGAAAAAGCCGTGGGAAAAATCGTTTGAAGATGATAGGGATGACAATGGGAATTATTCTCGATCAGCAAACAGACGTAAGAGTAAGAATAGTTCGTTATTGACCACAGGATTATTAGTTGTTTTTGTAGCCATTATTGTTGGAACAATTGGTTTTTATATTGTTGAAAGTAACAAGGTATATCAGCCAGAAGATGTCGCAACAAGCGAAAGCTCTTCAAGTAAAAAGACTGTAGCTAAGACGGATGATACGGCAAGTTCTGAATCAAAAGTTAAAGCGGAATCAGAATCTAAAGTAAAAGCAAGTTCTGAATCGAAAGCTAAAGCAAAATCGGATTCAGAGTCGAAGGCTAAGGCGGAATCAGAATCGAAATCAAAAGTAAGTTCTGAATCTGCATCTAGTGCTTCGTCAAGTTCTGAAAGTGCATCTAGTTCATCATCAAATTCGAGTGTAACCGTTGAAGCGGGACAAGGTATTTATCGTATTGCGGTAAATAACGGCTTGAGTATAGATCAACTTTTGGAATTGAATCCGGGATTAACTGCTAGTTCGGCAATTAGTGCAGGACAACAAATAAGAGTTAAATAATACATATGGGATTGATATCTAATCAATCCTATTTTTATGGAGGAATCAACAGATGAAAGAACATATCCAAATTGCGATAGACGGGCCGGCATCGGCAGGTAAGAGTACTGTTGCCAAGTTGGTTGCAAAAAAATTAAACTATGTTTATTGTGATACAGGCGCAATGTATCGAGCAATCACTTTTGAAGCGATGGCAAAAAATATCTCGTTAGATGATGATAATGAGTTAGTTAACTTATTAAAAAAGACGACAATTTCATTTAAACCAGCCGTTCCAGAACAATTAGTTTTTATAAATGATCAAGATATCACGCAGGCTATTCGTCAACCAGAAGTAACTAATAATGTCTCAACGGTTGCTGCTCAAGAAGGCGTCCGTCAGGAATTAGTAAAACGTCAACAAGAAATTGCTGATGCGGGTTCAATTGTTATGGACGGCCGTGATATTGGTACGACGGTACTGCCAAATGCTGAGATTAAGATTTTTTTAGTCGCTAGTGTTAAAGAACGTGCACTTCGTCGCTTCAAAGAAAACCAAATTAAAGGTATTGATACGGCGCTCGATATTTTAGAGTTAGAAATTGCCGAACGGGATAGAAAAGATTCTACACGTGAAATTTCCCCACTTGTACAGGCAAAAGATGCTATACTTGTAGATACAACTTCAATGAATATTGAAGGCGTTGTACAGAAAATTATGGAAATAATTAACAAACAATAAAATAAAATATGAAAAATGAGTATTAGTACTAGTAATTACTCTTCATTTCAGCTAGAATAATAAATAGAGTTTATTCGCTAAGGAGGACATTGTCCATGAGTAATATTGAAGAAAATAATGATTTACTAGAAGCACTAAATAGTGTGAGTGAAGTTAAGGTTGGTTCTGTTATAAAAGGTGAAGTTTTAGCTATTGATGATGCTAAACAAGTCATTGTTGGTATTGAAGGTGCCGGAGTTGAAGGTGTCGTTCCAGCAAAAGAACTAGCACTTAAAGCTGGCGAAGAAACAGAAGACGTTGTCAAAATTGGTGACGTTATGGATTTAGTTGTTATTTCAAGTATCGGTGGCGATAAAGAAGGTGGTAGTTACTTACTATCACAAAGAAGAATTGCTGAACGTGAAGTTTGGAATGACTTACAAAAATTGGCTGACGATGATGCTACAATCGAAGCTACAATCACACAAGTTGTTAAAGGTGGATTGGTTGCTGATGCCGGTGTACGTGGATTCGTACCTGCTTCAATGATTGATGATCGTTTTGTTGAAGATTTATCAAAATACAATCACCAAACATTAGATTTCAAGATTATTGAAATTGACCCAACTGAAAATAGATTAATCTTGTCACATAAAGCAATCGTTAAAGCTCAAAGAGATGCTCAAAAAGCTGAAACACTCAAAACTTTAACTGTTGGTGAAGTTGTAACTGGAACAGTGGCTCGTTTAACTAACTTTGGTGCATTCGTTGACCTTGGTGGTATTGATGGACTTGTTCATATTTCAGAAATTTCATACAACCGTATTTCAAAAGCAGAAGACGTTTTATCTGTTGGCGAAGAAGTTAAAGTTAAAGTATTGGCAATTGATTTAGATAAAAACCGTATCTCATTGTCAATCAAACAAACATTACCTCAACCATGGGATAATGTTGAAAATGACATTCATGTAGATGATGTTTTAGATGGTACTGTTAAACGTTTAACAACATTTGGTGCATTTGTTGAAGTTATGCCTGGAATTGAAGGATTAGTTCATATTTCACAAATTTCTTACACACATATTGCAACGCCAGGTGAAGTTCTAAAAACTGGTCAAGCTGTTCAAGTTAAAGTACTTGAAGTGCATCCAGCAGAACATCGTTTAGCTTTATCAATTAAAGCTCTTGAAGAAAAACCAGCAACAGAAGAAAAACCTGAAAAGAAAAAAACAGTTAAAAAAGCTGCACCAAAAGCTAAAGCACCTAAATCAACAATGAGTGGTATGCCAGAAGAAAGTACTGGTTTCACACTTGGAGATATTTTAGGTAAAGCATTAGAAGATGCAGATACTAACAAATAATTAAAATATTATTTTAAGTAACGACTGAACTGTAGTTCAGTCGTTTTTATTATTATAAGAGATATTCAGAAAGTGAGGTACCGTCTATGGCAAATCCTGTTGTAGCAATTGTTGGTCGTCCTAATGTTGGGAAGTCCACAGTTTTTAATAGAATAGCCGGGGAACGAATTTCAATTGTTGAAGATACCCCGGGTGTTACACGAGATCGTATTTATGCACATAGTGAGTGGTTAGCGCAGAAGTTTAGTCTAATTGATACCGGTGGTATTGATATTGGTGATGAACCATTCTTAACGCAAATTACTGAACAAGCACAAATTGCGATTGATGAAGCTGATGTTATTGTTTTTCTTGTGAGTGTTAAAGAAGGCGTAACGGATGCCGATGAAAAAGTTGCTAAAATTTTATATCGTTCGGATAAACCAGTCATTTTAGCCGTTAATAAAGTAGATAATCCGGAATCCCGACAAGATATTTTCGATTTTTATTCATTAGGATTCGGCGAACCATTCCCAGTTTCTGGGAGTCATGGGCTTGGTGTCGGTGATTTATTGGATGAAATCACAAAGAAATTTCCCGAAAATGTTCCAGATGAAGATGATAGTCGAATTAAATTTAGTTTAATTGGCCGTCCTAATGTTGGTAAATCTTCATTAGTAAATGCTATCTTGGGAGAAAATAGAGTGATTGTTTCACCCATTGAAGGAACAACACGAGACGCGATTGATACGGCTTTTGATACAGACGAAGGCGATATGTTCTCAATGATCGATACTGCCGGTATTAGAAAACGCGGAAAAGTTTACGAAAATACTGAAAAATATTCCGTTTTACGTGCCATGCGTGCTATTGATCGATCAGACGTCGTTTTGGTCGTGTTAAACGCTGAGGAAGGTATTCGCGAACAAGATAAACGTGTTGCTGGTTACGCTCATGAAGCAGGCCGTGGTATTATTATTGTCGTTAATAAATGGGATACGCTTGAAAAAGATAATCATTCATTATCTGACTTTGAAGCTAATATCCGTCAAGAATTTGCTTATCTAAGTTATGCACCTATTATCTTTGTGTCAGCAATTACGCAACAACGTTTGACTAAGATACCTGAATTAATCAAACGTGTTAATGAGAACCATAGTCGTCGTATAACGTCATCAGTATTAAATGATGTGATTATGGATGCCGTAGCGCATAACCCAACGCCAACTGATAATGGTAAACGTTTAAGAATCTATTATTCAACGCAGGTAGCCATTCAACCACCTACGTTTGTTGTGTTCGTTAACGATACAGATCTTATGCACTTTTCATATGAACGATTCTTAGAAAATCAGATTAGAACGTCATTTGATTTTGAAGGAACTCCAATTCATGTTATTGAAAGAAGAAGAAAATAAATTAGGATAGATAAAACGCTATCATTATATCTTTTTTTCTTCAAAAAGGGTTAAATACCTTGATGTAATACGTTTTGTGTGGTATCTTAAATAAAGAATTAGTAGAGTAATCTCTGGTTCTGTTATTATTATTTATTTTAATAATAATAGCTGAATATCCTTGGATATTTGGACACATTTTAGGGGAGGTGAAACATTATGGCAAACAAAGCACAATTAATCGAAAATGTTGCAAAAGAAACAGGTTTGACGAAAAAAGATGCTACAGTTGCAGTTGACGCTGTATTTGGTTCAATCCAAAACACATTAGCTACAGGCGAAAAAGTTCAATTAATCGGTTTCGGTAACTTTGAAGTACGCGAACGCGCTGCTCGTAAAGGTCGTAACCCACAAACTGGTGAAGAAATTCAAATCCCTGCAAGTAAAGTACCTGCATTTAAACCAGGTAAAGCTTTAAAGGATTCAGTTAAATAATACTTAGAAAAAGCTAGTACAATTCATTTTGTACTAGCTTTTTCATTCTATAATTTATTTTATAGACAATAGTCATGTAAGTAATTACTGGCTATTGTGTGCATGATAGATTAAACTAATTCGTATTGATTCGACAACGAAGTGAAAGGAAGTTAATTAATGACACATTCAGAAATTATGTTAGATTACTTGGACGAAGGTCAAATAGACGAAGCAATGAAGGAGTTTGCCAAGGCGTTAAGAAAAGATAACGATGCGACGTTATTTAGTTTGGCAGAAGAATTATATAGTTTGGGCTTTTTAGCACAATCAAAACGTACCTATGAAAGATTGCTAGAAAAATATCCAGAAGAAGACACATTACGGACTTTCTTGGCAGATATTGCGATCAGCGAGGGTAAATCTGATGAGGCACTCAATTATTTATCGGAAATTGATGAGGATTCAGATGCTTATCTACAATCGCTAATGGTTGCGGCTGATCTTTATCAAACGCAGGGTATGTTTGAAGTTAGTGAAAATAAGCTATTGACTGCATTTAGATTGGCTCCGGATGAAGAGGTCATTCAATTTGCTCTAGGTGAATTGTACTTCAATACCAAACAATTCAGTCAAGCAATTGGATTTTACCTTGAATTAATCAAGGCGGGACAAACTGAGCTTTCGCAGGTTAACTTGGTTCAAAGACTTGGTGTTAGTTATGCAAATAGTGGACAATTTGAAAAAGCAATGGCGTACTTGGAACAAATACATTTAGAAAATATGGATTCCGATACTAAATTACAAATGGGACTGACTTATTTGCAATTGAACGATCAACAAAAAGCGATTGATATTCTATACGATTTAAAAGAAGAAGATCCATCTTACACGTCGCTTTATCCAATTCTTGGTCAAGCATTGTCAAATGAGAATAGATTGAATGATGCCTTACTTGTCTATCAAGAAGGTTTGTCCGTTGACGAGGTAAATGATACATTATACGAACAAGCAGCTGTTGTGGCTTTAAAATTGGACGACGAGAAGCAAGCCGAGAAGTATTTAAATAAGGCAATCGACATAAATCCTGATAATACGGGTATATTACTTCAATTGAGTAACTTGTTAGTTAAGCAAGAACGCGATGACGAAGACGTAAAATTGTTAGAAGACATAAAAAGCGATGGTGATGTAGATCCTCAAATATTCTGGAATCTAGCGATATCATATGAAAGACTTGAAAATTATGAGAAAGCTGAAGAAAATTATTTGGAGGCATACCCATACTTTACTAATCAAAGTGATTTTCTAAGATCTGTTATATTTGTTTTTAGAGAAAATGGTCGACAAGAAGAATTACAAGATGCAATTAAACATTATCTAGCATTAGTGCCCGATGATCAAGAAATTATTGATATTCAAAACGATATAAACGATTAGAAAAAACGTTTATGCTACTAGGTATGGACGTTTTTCTGACTTATCTAGTTAAGGCGAGATAAGCTACTTTTAACGGATAGTTGTGCTCTGAGGAGGGGATTAAATGTTAAAGATTCAGTTAGTCACACCTAAATTAGAAGATAGTGATGAAATATTTAATTTAGTTGACCGTAATCGTTCTGAATTAGAACGTTGGCTTCCTTGGGTCAGATTAATGAAATCGAGTGCAGACGAGACTAATTTTTTACGAAATTCTCTGAAAGATTCAACTAAACTTACATTTGGCATAGTAATCAATCAAAATTTTGTTGGTATGATTGATTTACATGAGATAAAATCGGAAACCGCAGAGGTGGGTTATTGGTTAGATAAGGATTCAGTAGGGAAAGGGATCGGGTCATCGGCGCTGAAAAATCTTGAGACGTTATCAACGAGAGACTATAAAATTAGAGAATTAAAAATAATTTTAAATATGGACAATCAAAAAAGTATGAATGTGGCAAAAAGAAATGGTTATCAGTTTATTGAACAAAATGGACAAAACTTAGTTTTCAAAAAGGAACTAGAAATTTTCTAGTTCCTTTTTTGCATCTAAATGGTTAGTTTTTGCTCGATAATTAAATGGCGGTAATATAACAGTGAACTCGGATCAAGTCTTAAAGTCTTCATGAATTCAGTATCTGTTGTCATATTATGTGTGAGAATATAAAAGCATATAGCCGATTGATATAAAGAGCTTGGAGAGATGTTGGGAGCAATAAAATGTAAATCTTTTTTTAAAAATTTATGTAAACCGGGTAAAGATAGTAATGGGGAATCAATATTTTGACGTAATTTTAAAAAGGAATCGTCTGACCGCTGTAAGTCTTGCAGAGTCTTAATATGCACGTCAAATTGATTTAAAAATAAGCGTTCTGATTCTGAGAAAGAACGTAGTTTGAAAGTACGGTAAAAACCAGGTTGTAAAATTTCAGAAATTTTATAGAAGTGACGAGTCATTAGTAATACGAGTCTCGAGTAATAACTAATTTCTGAATTTAAAAGATAAGAGTCAAAGTTCAATAACCAATCAAAAGTCGGGACAGAACTTTGGACATTTTTTTTGCCTTTCAACATTAATGTTGGAATATGTGTATTTATTTGATGAATGAATAAGTATTTAAAATAACCGTTTAGATGAGATAAAACTTTTGTATACGTTGAATTCTTAACTTCTCTTTGGACCTGCAGCATTGATAGGTATTGTCTGACGTCTGATTCTAGAATAGTTTCAACATTACTATTTTCAAGGTAAGCATCGTTAAAGTGGCGTAGAAAATTAAAAAAGTCGCTAAGATCATGATTATATTCCATAATTGTTGCATTCGATAGAGAACGGGTGAGTAAAGATAAATTGAATGCTTCTTCGTAAGGATAACTCATTTTAAAACCTCCTAAGTAATAAATAATAAGTTACTTTAACTATAACACGATTAAAAAGAATACGCACTGCAAAGAACGCAGTGCGCAAACCCTGTTACTGATTAAAAATCTGGCTTATCTTATTTTTTTGTTGCCGGTCAAAACTAAATCCCTGACCCAAGACCTCATTTACATTACTAATTGAAACAAAGGCGTTAGGGTCCTGATTTTTAAGAATTTCTTTTAATTGATGAAGTTCATTACGATTTATGACAACATAAATCATTTTCTTGTCCTGATGAGAATAAGAACCCTCACCATTAATATAGCTGACACCGCGTTCCAATTTACTCCAAATCTCGTTAGTTATAATTTGGTACTTGTCACTAATAATTAATATGCTAAGTCCAGAATAACTACCTTCAAGTGTAAAGTTAACGATTCTTGAGAAAACATATGAACTCAGTAGGGTATACATCATATGTCTAAGATCAAGGTAACTTAGAGATACCACCAAGACAGCAACATCAAGGGCAAGAATTGTTTTCCCCATTTGAACACCGCGTGTTTTCTCTAAAATTCGAGCGACCACATCTGTGCCTCCCGTTGTACCACCGAAACGATACACTAATCCAGAACCAATTCCACCAAAAGCACCTGCTAAAATACCTGCCAAAAATAAATCGTTATTCACATTAATTTGAACCGGTGCGCGTTGCCAAATCCATAAGAATAAAGATAGCATTAACGTTCCATAAATAGTATAAATTAATGATCGTTTGCCTAGAAATCGATAGCCAATAAGAATTAATGGGACGTTAATAGCAAGCGTTGAGTAGGCTGGATCGATATGAAACCAGAAACGTAAAATTAAGGTAATACCAGTAATACCACCTTCGGCCAGGTGATTCGTTATGTTAACAGTTGCGAGTCCGAATGCGTAGAAACAACATCCAAGCGCAATCATGATTAAATCCATTATTTTAATTCGTTCATTTTTTAAAATTAGAGCCACCTCCTAAAATAAATTCACTATAAATATCATACCATATTATTGAGAAATGTCTGTTCACTGGCATTTTAAATCTAGTATAAATCTGTTAAACTAGAATGTATTAATTAAAGATGAGGAGGATTACTATGATTAAAGTTTTAGTTGCTGGATTCAAAGGACGAATGGGGACTACCACAACAAATATGATCTTAGAAAATCCATTATTTGAATTAGTTGGTGTCTACAGTACATCTGCTACGGAAAAAAATATAAATGAAATTGCTGAATATAAGTCAGAGAATGTACCCGTATTTAATGAATTAGAAAAAATAAATATAAAAGCCGATGTTTGGATTGATTTTACAATACCTGGTGCCGTGTTTGAAAATGTGAAATTTGCTATCTCAAAACATATGTCGCCAGTAGTTGGTACTACGGGTTTAACGGAAGATAATTTAACTGAGCTAAAAAAATTGTCTAAACTCGAAAAGTTAGGCGGATTAATTGCACCTAACTTTGGTATTTCAGCAGTTTTATTAATGCAATTCGCGCAACAAGCCGCTAAGTACTTACCCGACGTTGAAATAATAGAAATGCATCATGATAAAAAATTAGATGCACCTAGTGGTACAGCTTTAAATACTGCAAAGTTAATTTCTAAAGTTCGTCAACCTAAAGTTCAGGGTAACCCGAATGAGAGAGAGACTTTACCAGGCGCAAGAGGTGCAGAATTCGAGGGTATGAGGATTCACAGTGTTCGCCTACCGGGTTACGTTGCTCATGAACAGGTTTTATTTGGCGGAAATGGTGAAGCGTTAACGATTCGTCAAGATTCATTCGATCGTATATCATTCATGTCCGGTGTTGCCGTTGCCGTTGAAAAAATTGGTACACATGAGGAATTACTCGTTGGATTGGAAAATCTATTATGATAGTATCCAACCTTGCAGACGAATTTCTTAAAGCCGAACCAGTTATTAAATCCATTGAAGAGGCTGGATTTGAAGCCTATTTTGTTGGCGGAAGCGTTCGAGATACAATTCTTGGTTTACCAATCCATGATGTTGATATCGCAACAAGTGCTTACCCGGAAGAGATCAAAGAAATATTCAATAAAACCGTAGATACTGGTATTCAGCATGGTACCGTAATGGTTTTAGATCATGGGGAAGGATACGAAATCACCACATTTAGAACAGAATCAACCTATCAGGATTTTAGACGTCCGGATCACGTTGAATTCGTCCGTTCATTAGAAGAAGATTTAAAACGCCGTGATTTTACAATAAATGCGTTAGCAATGACTCATGAAGGCCGAATTATTGATTTGTTTGATGGATTACAGGATTTAGAAAATCATATTATCAGGGCCGTGGGAGAAGCAGACGAGCGCTTTAATGAAGATGCTTTAAGAATGATGAGGGCAATTAGATTTGCAAGTCAATTAGATTTTTCAATTGAAGAAAAAACAACAATTGCGTTAAAAAAACATGCGTCACTTTTGAAAAAAATTGCGATTGAACGTATTCATATTGAATTTGTAAAATTATTATTAGGAAAAAATCCTAAAACGGGATTACAACATTTTATGACGGCTGATTTAGCAAGATACTGTCCTGAATTTGATAATTATATGTCCGAACTAACTAATATGGCGAATTTAGATTCAATTAAACTTTCGTCGGAAGCTGCCGCTTGGTCACTAGTCATTCATGTATTAAAAGTATCGGAATCCGATATTAACCATTTTTTAGTTGCTTGGAAGAGTTCAAATGAACTAATTTCAAATGTGCAGGCGGTCATTAGGGCTCTAAATAGTATTCTAGATAAAACGATTGACCGAGAACTTATGTATGAAACAGGTCTAGAGTTACTGTTAACTGCCAACGAAATTGCAACAATATTTAACCGTAATATACCTATTGAAATCCTGGAAAGCGACTATGAGCAACTACCAATTAAGTCTAAAAAAGAAATGCTTGTTAATGGTGGGCAACTGATAAAAGAAGTTGGCATTCAACCTGGTGAAAAATTAGGTCGTATTTTAGCCACATTAGAACATCAAGTATTAATGGAAAAAATACCAAACGAATCGACTCAATTATTAAAATTAGCTGAACGATTAGCGTCGAAGTTAGATTAATTTAGAAGATTAATTCAAATTTAGCCTATGAAATAAAAGAGAATCAAATCAGATAAGAGAGTGATTATATGCAAACATTAAGAGTTGAACATTTAAAGAAAACGTATGGCGAGAAAACATTATTTGATGATTTAAATTTTATCGTTAATGAAAAAGATAGGATTGGCTTAATTGGGACTAACGGTTCAGGGAAGACGACATTATTGAACGCACTAACTGAGCTTGATCCAGCTGATTCAGGTGATTTAATCAAACCAAATAACTACCGCATGAGTTATCTAAAGCAAATTCCTGAATTAAATGATGAAATGACGATTATGGAGGCCGCTTTTGAGGGTGCTTCACCCGTTTTTGAAACTATTCGTCACTATGAAGCAGCATTAACGGCATATAGTGAGCATCCTGAAGACGAAAAATTACAACAGCGTTACTCGGATGCGGAAGACCGTATGAATCGTGAAGATGCATGGAATGCCGATAACGACGTTAAAACAATTTTAACTCAACTGCAGATTACCGACTTAACACAAAAAGTTGCAACCTTATCTGGTGGACAGAAGAAGCGAGTTGGGTTAGCCCAAGTATTGATTCAAGCCCCAGACTTATTAATTTTAGATGAACCAACTAATCATTTAGATTTTAGCTCAATTGAATGGTTAGAAAGTTACCTTAAAACATATAAAGGCGCACTGATTGTGGTTACTCATGATCGTTACTTTTTAGATCAGATTGCTAACCAAATTTTGGAGTTATCATTCGGAAAATTATACTCATACGATGGTAACTATCAAGATTTTGTGGCTCAAAAAGCAGAGAGAGTAGCGCAAGAAGTTACCGCTGAACATAAAGAACAACAGTTATACAAAAAAGAACTCGCCTGGATGAGAACTGGTGCAAAAGCTAGATCGACAAAGCAGCAGGCTAGAATTAATCGTTTTAATGATTTAAAGGAAAATATGAATTCACTTCAAATTGATCAAGACGTGTCAATTGGATTAGGACAACAACGACTTGGCAAAAAGGTTATCGAATTAAAAGATGCTAGCCTTGTTTTAGAGAATCATAAAATTATTGATCATTTCAGTGAATTAATTCAAGCGAGTGATCGAATTGGGATTACTGGTAAAAATGGTGCCGGTAAATCAAGCTTATTAAATGCAATAGCTGGTAAGTTACCCCTTAATTCTGGTGAATTATTGATGGGTGAAACAGTTAAGTTAGGTTATTACCAACAACAAACTGAACCAATTCCCGGAGATAAGAGAATGATTAGTTATTTAAATGAAATTGGCGAAAATGTTGAAAATAAACATGGTGAAAGAATTAGTACAACTCAACTTTTAGAACAATTTCTTTTCCCTAGATTCATGCATGGAACGTTGATTAGACAACTGTCCGGTGGAGAAAAAAGAAGACTTTATCTCCTTAAATTATTAATGCAACAGCCTAACGTCCTATTACTGGATGAGCCCACTAATGATTTAGATATTGGAACATTAACGGTACTTGAAGACTACCTTGAATCCTTTAATGGAGCTGTTATCACTGTTTCTCATGATCGATACTTCCTAGATAAAGTTGCGGATCAACTTCTTATTTTTGAAGGTAACGCAAAGATTAATCGATATACAGGATTGTTTACAGCATATCTTGCTAACAATTCGATGGAAGATGATACAATAGTCACAACTAAAAATAAGTCCGCTGAAAGTGACGTTATTTCAGATGACGATTCAAAAGTAAAGTTAACTTATGCTGAGCAAAAAGAATTTGAAACAATCGAACAATTAATTGATGACTTAGAAGCGACTAAAGAAAAAGCTGAAAATGATATGGCAAAAACAAACGGTAATGATTTCGTTGCACTAAGTGAATTACAAGTTTTAATCGATAAATTAGATGTTGAAATTGAAGAAAAAATGAATCGTTGGGACTACTTAGGAAAATATGCAGAAAAGGGGTAATCTTCGCATGGAAGAAACGTATTTACAACTCGAACGTGATATTTTAGCAAATGGAAACGACAAAACTGATCGCACTCAAACAGGGACTAAAAGTCTCTTTGGGTACCAAATGAGATTTGATTTAAGCCAAGGATTCCCATTATTAACAACTAAAAAAGTGCCATTTGGTTTAATTAAAAGTGAATTGTTATGGTTTTTAAAGGGCGATACAAATATTCAATATTTATTAAAGCATAAGAATCATATTTGGGACGAATGGGCTTTTAAAAATTATATCGAGAGTAATGACTATGTGGGGCCAGATATGACTGATTTTGGTCGTCGTGCTCTTTCTGATCCCGAATTTAAGAAAGAATATGACGTTCAGAAAAAGGTTTTTTGCGATAAAATTATTGAAGATGATGAATTTGCTAAAAAATTTGGTGAGCTTGGAGACGTTTATGGTAGCCAATGGCGCGAATGGAAAACGAGACAAGGTGACACAATTGATCAAATTTCGGATGTTATTGAAGCAATCAAAAAAACGCCCGATTCTAGAAGATTGATTGTATCGGCATGGAATCCAGAAGACGTACCAAACGTGGCGCTGCCTCCTTGTCATACCTTATTTCAATTTTACGTGGCAGATGGTAAATTAAGCTGTCAATTATATCAACGAAGTGGCGATGTTTTTCTAGGAGTGCCATTTAATATTGCAAGTTATGCTCTATTAACGCATCTAATTGCCAAAGAAGTTGGACTCGAGGTTGGCGAATTTATCCATACCTTGGGTGACGCGCATATTTACAGCAATCACATGGAACAAGTGAAAGAACAGCTCACTCGTGAAGTTCAACCAATGCCAAAACTATGGTTAAACCCTGATAAGGAAAGTATCTTTGATTATGATATGTCTGATATAAAGATTGAGGGATATAATCCGGCACCACCAATTAAGGCACCTGTCGCGGTTTAAAAGTTGATAAGGAGATCAGAAGATGATTAATTTTATTTGGGCTGAAGATGATGAACAACACATTGGGTATAAAGGTAAATTACCATGGCACTTACCAAATGATATGAAATTTTTTAAAAAAATGACAATTAATAAGGTAGTAGTAATGGGCAGGAATACGTTTGAAAGTTTTCCCGGTCTTTTACCTAATCGTGTTAATGTCGTCGTATCCAGTAAATCAGATTTGGTTGAAACGGACAACTTAAAAATTGTTCATTCAATACCAGAGTTAAATTCCTTACTAGAAACATTCTCCGATGATATCTTCGTTATTGGTGGTGCAACGTTATTTGAAGAAATGTACTCAAATGTCGACCGCCTGTATCAAACGAAGATTCACGCTATTTTTGATGGCGATGTGACGATGGTTCCCATAAACTATGATGATTGGCAATTAGTTGAAAAAATTGATGGTCAAACCGATGAGAAAAATAAATATCAACATGAGTTTAGAATTTATAATAGAAAATAAAAATGAAGTCATCCTCAGATTAACGAGGGTGACTTCATTTTTTACGCGCTTAAGTGTACAATAAAATTGAAAAATACATTAACCCCGTACCCAGCATCACGAATAAATGCCAAACGACGTGTAAATACTTAATACCATTGATACTGTAAATACCCGCACCAATCGTAAATGCAACTCCACCTGAAACAAGTAACCAGAATCCAGTAGCTCCCAGGCTAGAGTAAAGGGGAATCATTGCGCTAATACAAAGCCATCCCATAATTAAATAAATAATTGTCGAAATGGCTTTAAAATGACCTAACCAAATTGATTTGTAGATGATTCCCAGAATGGTCATGGCCCAAATAATACCAAACAATGTCCATCCCAATGCACCTTTAACGGCCAGTAGACAATATGGGGTATACGTGCCCGCAATCAATATATAGATGCTACTATGATCAAATATTTGAAAAACAGTTCTTGCTCGTGTAAAAATCAAACTGTGAAATAATGTAGATGTTAGGTAGAGTAACACTAATGATGAGCCATATATTGCGTACGACGTTATCTCTAATGCACTACCGTTATGAGCGCCTTTAATCAAAAGGATAATTAATCCGGCTATACTTAAGCCAAGTCCAATACCATGAGTTATGGCATTCAATACCTCATTCAAGATAAGATATCTTCTACTATAATTTTGTTTCAAAAAAACACCTCAGTCATCAATTTCTATGTGAAATAAGCCAGTATCTCTGATATACTAGACATTATAAATGGAAAAGTTTATAGTGTCATTATTGTACCATGATTAAAAACTTTTGTTAAGAAAGTGTGGATGAAGAAACATGACAAACATTAAAATAATAACGGACTCATCTGTTGGACTAACAGATGCTGAAATAAAAGAAAACAATATTAATATTATCCCATTAAGTGTCATGATAGATGACACTATTTACGTTGAGGGTGAATCAATTACAAATGATGAATTTGAAACAAAAATGGAATCATCAAAAACGTTACCTAAAACAAGTCAGCCTCCAATCGGAACTTTTGTAGAAACGTTCGACAAAATTGGTGAGGACGGTAGTCAAATTCTTTCACTTCACATGACTGATCAAATTAGTGGCACGGTCCATACTGCAGAACAAGCCGCACAAATGAGTCAATCTGATGTAACGGTTATTGATACACGGTCTACTGACAGAGGCATGGCATTTCAAGTTTTAGCTGCCGCTAAACTAGCGAACGCTGGTTCATCTATGGCCGATATCATAACAAAAATAGCTGAAATACGTGAAAATTCGAAACTATATATGGCTGTCATGACTTTAGACAATATGGTCAAGGGCGGGCGTATATCAAGATTAACAGGTGTTCTTTCAAGCGTATTAAATATGAAAATTATTCTTGAAATGATTGACGGCGAATTAAAAATTAAAAATAAGGGCCGTGGTATGAAGACGGTAAATAAATTTGTTTCAGAGTTAGTCGAAGAATTAAAAACAACGCCAAATGTTAAATCAGTTGGTATTTCACACGCAGGAAATGAAAAAAAAGCCCTTGAAGTTCGTGACTTATTACAAACTGCAGTTCCTACAATTGATATTTTAGTTCGACAAACAGCGCCTATTATTGCAACCCATGGTGGACCAGGCGCTTTCGCAGTTATGTTCTATGCTGAAAAAGCTTAAAATCTAAAAATTGATAGTTAAACTGGTCCAAAAACAACTGTTTTTGTCCAGTTTTTTTAATCCAGAAAAGGAATGATTCTTTGAAATTTTTAAAAAGTTTGATTATTACCATATTAAGTATCGCTGTCTTAAGTGGCCTTGTATTCAGTGGTATGTGGTTAATAACAGGTCATTTTTCAAATAAAGGAGTGATTACGGTGCCACATACAAAACAAACCATGAAATTAGTTTCACTTGGCGATTCCTTAACCGAAGGTGTGGGTGATACAACCAATAAGGGCGGCTTTGTACCATTAATAAGTGCAAAAATTGATGACAATCAAAATATAAAAACGACAACCTCTAACTTTGGTTTGTCAGGAGATCGAAGTGACCAAATCTATGATCGCTTAAAACAACAACCTGAAATGCAAAAAACACTGTCAAAAGCGACAGCAATCACTTTAACAGTTGGTGGTAACGATTTACTACAGGTTATTCAAAAAAATATTCTATCAAATGACGCGTCTAAGTTAACTAAAGCGATTAATAATGAGGAAGTGACGTATCTAAAAAAATTAGAAGAATTATTTAAGGAAATTCGAAAATATAATCCAGATGCTCCTATTTATACTATTAGCGTTTATAATCCTTTTTACGTTTATTTCCCTAGTATGAGTAGTATGACAACGATTGTTCAATCTTGGAATAATACAACCAAGAAAGTGATTAAAACTGATGGAAATAGCTACTTTGTGGATGTTGCAAAACAACTCTCTGAAGGCCAATATTATGGTAAGAAAAGTACCCTAACTAAAACTGCTGATAGTTCTGATTTGTCTGGTTTATCCGGACTTAACCTTGAAAAAGTTCTACAGGAAAAGGACGAGAAAAATGATTACATTTCTGTAACGGATCATTTTCATCCGAATAATAAGGGTTACGAAAAAATGACCGAATTACTCTATAAATCAATGCAAGAAAATCATTTATTTAAATAATAAGGAGACTTATGGCTAAGAGATCAGAGCAGATTAAACTTAAAACGAAAAAAAATATTAACGCATGGAAAATCGCATTCATCGTACTACTTTCTTTATTGATTGGGACGGTACTTTACCTATCAATTGGCGCTATGAGTCAATCTAAAGACCAAAAAGCGCTAGTAACTCAAACCAATTCAAAGGCGACAAAGAGAACAAATCTAAGCGTTGAGATGAATAAAGATCAATTAAACGGTACAATCAATTATTATTTAAAATCAATCCAAAAAGGGCAGTCAATTAAATATCGATTTTTGGTAGATAAGTCTGCTATCCTAATGGGTACAACAAAAGTACTGGGTCAAGATGTTTCATTCACATTATATTCTGACCCAATTGTAACTTCTAGTGGTGATATCGTACTAAAAGCGAAGTCAGTCGCCGTGGGTGCGTTACCTGTTCCCAAAAAATTCATCATGAATTATGTAAAAAAAGCATATGATCTACCAAGTTGGATTACAATTGATAGTAAAAATCAGACAATTGTGCTTAACTTAAAAAAGTTAGATATTGAAAATGGTATACAAGCCAGTGCTACGAAAATTGATTTAAAAACAAATGTTTTTAAATTCAATGTTTCTATCCCTTTAAATTAAATGAGGTAAATATTTATGAGACAAACATTCTATCAATTTTTAATGACCGAACGAAATGATCACGGTACGGATGAAGTGGCCCAATTTGCAAACAATGCTTTTTTCGATCAAAGTTTTCCAAAGTTGTCGGATAACTATGATTTCGTATCTAATTATCTTGAATTAAATGCTGGTTATTTACCCTCAATGACAATCTTTGATGATGCTTGGGCACGATATTTAGATAAAATGAATTAGTGGAGGTTCTGAACAGTGAAAGAAGAAAAAGACGTAAAACGATTTAAATTTGATCGTCATTTCTGGACGTTGGTAGGCTCAATCTGTTTGTCATTTATTATTGGAGCTGCCGCAATGTATTTTTTTGCAATTAGACAAATTAATACCGCAGTTGGTTCATTACAAGCAACTAGTGCAGATTTATCTAAGATTGAATCTGTATACACAACGTTAAATAACTCGTACTACAAGGACATAAGTAAAACGAAACTGGTTAATGGTGCAATCAATGGCATGGTTGACGCAACTGGCGATAAATTTACAGCCTATTTAGGTAAAGCTGATGCGACAAATTTAGATTCGTCAATTTCTAGTAAATTTGTCGGAATAGGCGCTGAGGTTAAGATTAATAAAAAGAATATCCAAATTGTTTCGGCAATTAAGGGTACCCCGGCTAAAAAAGCTGGTTTAAAAACGGACGATATTATCCAGAAAATAGATGGTAAATCGGTTTACGGTGAAAGTTTAGAAAAAGCTGTTTCAAAAATTAGAGGAAAAAAAGGAACGACCGTTAAATTAACTATTCAACGTGGCTCATCAACATTTAACGTTTCAATCAAACGAGATGATATTCCCGTTAAAACGGTTTATAGTAATCTTTCAAAAGAAAATAAGAAAATTGGTTATATTCAAATTAGTACGTTTGCGGAAAAAACATCTGATGAAGTTAAATCAGCGGTTAAGTCACTTAGAAAAGAAGGCGCAACATCATTCGTACTTGATGTTCGTGATAATCCAGGCGGCCTGATGGATCAAGCGTTGGCTATTAGTTCGATGTTCTTAAAAGATGGCAAAAAAATTATGCAAGTTCAACCAAAAACGGGCTCTCCTGAAATATATAAAGCCGGTAAAGAATATGATTCTGGATTTAAAGTGACAGAAAAGACAGTTGTAATCATTAATAAAGATAGTGCAAGTGCTTCTGAAATTTTGGCGGCTGCACTCAATCAATCTGCTAACGATAAATTAATTGGTGCAACCTCATATGGAAAAGGGACTGTCCAAACCGTTAATAATTTTACGGATAAAACTGAACTAAAAGTAACAATTGCTAAGTGGTTAACGCCTGATGGTTCATGGATACACGGAAAAGGAATTAAACCAACCATCACTGCGGACTATCCCGCATATGCATATTCATCATTAATCGACACAGATAAGACATATAAAAAAGAAGATGTTTCAACTCAAGTCAAAAATATCCAAATCTATTTACAAGCGTTAGGATACTACACAGATAAAAATAATGGATACTTTGGTACATCAACGGTTACCGCCGTTAAATCTTTCCAAGAATCAAATAAGTTAGATCAGTCCGGTGAAGTTAATAAAGAAACTGCTTTAAAATTAGAATCTTTAGTTCAACAAAAGATTTCAAAGAACGATCCCGCTTACGATGCGGCAATTAAAGCAGTCATAAATTAATAAAAGCGTGAAGAGAGTGAAACTAAATGGCGGAACTCTCTTCTTTTTGTGCAGAATTTAAGGTATTCTGATTAAGAGTGTTAAATATAAAGAATTAAGCAAGTTAATCGAAAGTTTTCTTGGCTTAACAAGGAGAATTTAAATGACAGTTATTCAATGGTTCCCAGGACATATGGCGAAAGCTTTAAGACTGGTAAAAGAAAAGTTAAATTTAGTAGATATTGTGCTTGAATTGGTTGATGCAAGGTTACCTGAATCATCTAGAAATCCACAACTTGAACAATTACTTGAAACTAAGCCACATATTATGGTTTTAACAAAAAAAGACATGGCGGATCCGAATGTGACGGCTCGCTGGTTACGCTATTACGAAAGTAAAGGAATACCTGCAGTTGCTGTAGACAGTCAGCACGGACAATTAAGCACAATTGAGAAGAAAATTAATGTTGTTCTAAAAGACAAACTAGCATTAAGAGAGAGTAAAGGAATTATTCAACAACGCGTTAAAGTAATGTGTATTGGAATTCCTAACGTCGGTAAATCAACATTATTAAATCATTTAGTGAATAAAAATGTAGCAATAACTGGGAATAGACCCGGCGTAACAAAAGCACAACAATGGTTAAAGGCTGGTAAATCAATGTCCCTTTTAGATACTCCAGGTATTTTATGGCCAAAATTTGAGGATCAAGAAATTGGCAAGCGTCTCGCTTTAACGGGTGCAATTAAGGATTCTTTGTATGCGAAAGATGATATCGCCTTATATGGGTTAGAACATTTTAAACAAACAAATCCAAAAGCATTACAAGAAAAATACAAGTTAACTGATGAACAAATGCAATTAAGTAATGTTGATTTGTTATTAGAATTAACGAAAAAAATGGGCTTTAAAGAAGATTACGATCGTGCAAGTGAACGAATTATCTTCGATATTAGACAAAGTAAACTTGGTAGATATACTTTAGAAATCCCACAATTAGGTGGCGAATAAGCGTGCCGGAATTTACTATCTCACAAATAAAAACGCAATTACTTGATAACCCTTCGAAGCAGTTTATTCAAAAAATTGCTGACGATCCTCGTAAAGGAGCTATTGCGCTTTTAACACAGTATCATAGGAAACAAACAAAACTACTTGAACAACAAGAATCTTTTAACCGTAGATTGACGATAGAAAGAAATCTTTGGCAGAATGGTATTCCTTATATTGCCGGAATTGATGAAGTTGGCAGAGGACCACTGGCCGGGCCGGTAGTTAGTGCTGCAGTTATATTGCCACACGATTTCAATTTAATTGATGTGAATGATTCAAAAAAACTATCTGCTGCTAAGCGAGAAAATTTGTACGGTCAAATATTATCTCAAGCAATTTCTGTTGGCATATCTGTAATAGACAGCCAAGTAATTGATGAAATTAATATTTACCAGGCTGCACGAGTTGCTATGTTAGAAGCCGTTAATTCATTGGATATAAAGCCACAACAATTGCTGATTGATGCAATGACAATTGATAGTGATATTCCACAAGAAAGTTTCATTAAGGGTGATTCAAAGAGTGCTAGTATTGCAGCAGCAAGTATCGTTGCTAAGGTTTATCGAGATCATATTATGAAATTTTATGATGAACGTTATCCAGGATATGATTTTGCACATAATGATGGTTATGGCACTAAAAATCATTTGGCAGGACTCGATGAGTTAGGGATTACCGATATTCATCGTCGAACGTTTGAACCAATTAAATCAATGTTAAAAAAATAATTATTTGAATACGTACCTTATTAGTATTAACTAATAAGGAGAAATCATGACAATAAGAGATGTATTAATTAAACTTAGATTATGTTCAGAAATTACGTATATTGGTGAAAATAAAATCTTTGACTGGCTTCAACAAAATCCAGATTGCCAGGAGTTACCGTTGTCATTAATCATCAGTATTTTAAAGCTTAATGGCGAAAAAAGGGCAAAACTGATTAAATCGTTTAATAGCAGCTCATTACAAAATGAAGTGAGCGCTAATAAATTGAATTCTGTTGTGGTAACTATCATCGATAGAGATTACCCATTTCGATTGAAAGAATGTTATCGACCACCAATTGTTCTATTTATGCGAGGCAATTTGAAACTGTTAAATCAGCAATCGTTAGCAGTTGTTGGTGCCCGACAAAGGACAGGTTATTCAATAGAAGCAATTCGATTATTACTACCCGATGTTGTTCGAAATAACAAAGTGATTGTAAGCGGACTTGCGGCTGGGGTAGATACATTGGCACATCAGTTTTCAATTGCGAACCAAGCGGACACCATTGCTGTTATTGGGACTGGACTAGATATTTATTATCCAAAAAACAATAAAAATTTGCAAATGGAGATTGCCCAAAAAGGTCTTTTAATTTCCGAATATGGCCTTCGCACGGGACCACGCCGAAATCATTTTCCGGAACGAAATCGTATCATTGCTGGCCTTTGTGAGTGCCTATTAGTAACTGAAGCTAAACATCATAGTGGGAGTTTAATAACGGCCAATTTGGCGCTACAAGAAAATAGAACGGTATTGGCTGTTCCAGGCGCTATCTCAAGCCCCCTTTCACTAGGGTGCAACGAATTAATAGTGGCAGGGGCCACACCAGTTATTAACGGTCAACAAATACTAGATGAGTTCTACGAAAACTGATTACGCTTGACAAGTCTCTCTATCATGCTTTAAGATTACTTACGATTTTAAAAAATGTTATTATATACAATCTAAATACGACGAAGGAGTTCAATTATGCCAGTAACCAAGAAGAAAAAAAGAACACCAGCTAAGAAAAATCTAGTTATTGTTGAATCCCCTTCTAAGGCTAAAACAATTGAAAAGTACCTTGGGAGTGGTTATCATGTCGTAGCCAGTCTTGGACATATTAGAGATTTACCACGAAGTAAGATGGGCGTGGATGTCGAAAATAATTACGATCCGCACTACATTTCCATTCGTGGAAAAGGCGATGTTATTAAAAGTTTAAAAAAAGAAGCCAAGAAGGCTAAAAATGTTTATCTTGCAGCCGATCCTGATCGTGAAGGTGAGGCAATTGCCTGGCATTTATCTCATATCTTAGATTTAGATATCACGGCAAAAAATCGTGTTGTCTTTAACGAAATTACTAAAGATGCTGTTAAAAATGCTTTTACTGATCCCAGATCAATTGATATGAACCTAGTGGATGCACAACAAGCACGTAGGATCCTTGATCGACTAGTTGGATATTCAATTAGTCCATTACTTTGGGCCAAAATCAAAAAAGGATTAAGTGCCGGACGTGTTCAATCAATCGCTTTGAATTTAATTATTGAAAGAGAAAAAGAAATCCGAGCATTTGAACCTGAAGAATATTGGACCATTGATTCGGAATTTAAAAAGGGTAAAGAAAAATTTGATGCTGCTTTCTATGGAGTTAATGGAAAGAAAAAAGCATTAAAGAATAATGATGACGTTCAAAAAGTAATGACACTAATTGATACGAAAGCTAATTTTGATATTACTGCCGTTACAAAAAAAGAACGTAAACGATTCCCTGCACTGCCATTTACGACTAGTACAATGCAACAAGATGCCAATAGAAAATTGAATTTCCGTACTAGAAAAACAATGATGGTTGCGCAGCAATTATATGAAGGAATCCATCTTGGAAAACAAGGCACGGTAGGACTAATCACCTATATGCGTACGGATTCAACACGTGTATCTACAACGGCTAAGCATGAAACAGCTCAATTCTTACATGAAAAATACGGTGAAGAATATGCTGCCATCAAACCCCGAAAAGGTAAATTACAAGAAGGTGCGCAAGATGCGCATGAGGCTATTAGACCCTCATCTGTACTACGAACACCTGCTTCGATGAAAGATTATCTAAGTAACGATCAAATGAAATTATACAAATTAGTTTGGTCACGATTCGTTGCTAGTCAGATGACTCCAGCGGTTATGGATACTATGTCCGTATCTATTGAACAAAACGGGGTTATTTATCATACTTCGGGTTCTAAAACTAAATTCGCGGGTTATACAAAAATATACGAAGACAACAAAAAATCAGATAATATATTACCTGATTTAAAGGTTGGCGATAAAGTTAAGTTGGCTAAAAATCAGCCTAATCAACATTTTACACAACCGCCAGCTAGATTTACTGAAGCTAATCTAATTAAGACACTTGAAGAAAATGGTGTTGGTCGTCCTTCAACATACGCGCCAACATTAGATACAATTCAGAGACGTTATTACGTTAAGTTAGTTGCTAAACGTTTTGAACCAACTGAATTGGGTGAAATAGTCGATGATATGATTGAAGCTTATTTCAGTGATATTGTAAATGTTAAATTTACCGCTGAGTTAGAAAAAGGACTCGATAATATCGAAGTCGGTGATGAAAATTGGGTTCAAGTCGTTGATAACTTTTATAAACCATTTTCTAAAAACGTTGAACATGCGCAAGAAACAATCGAAAAGGTTCAAATTAAAGATGAACCAGCTGGCTTTGATTGCGAAATTTGTGGATCACCAATGGTTGTTAAAATGGGGCGTTACGGTAAGTTTTTCGCATGTAGTCGTTTTCCAGATTGTCGCAATACAAAGGCAATTGTCAAAGAAATTGGCGTTATCTGTCCATTATGTCACCAAGGTGAAGTAATTGAACGTAAATCTAAGCGTAATCGCTTATTCTATGGTTGTTCAAGATATCCAGACTGTGAGTTTGTCTCATGGGATAAACCAATTGGGCGCGAATGTCCTAAATGTCAACATTATTTAGTTGAGAAAAAAGTAAAAGGTGGCAAACAAGTTAAATGTAGTAACTGTGATTACGAAGAAGCTGTTCAAAAATAAATCTAGCAGGGAGATTATGTAATGACAAAAACGAGCGTTAATGTAATTGGGGCTGGACTCGCGGGCAGTGAAGCTGCATGGCAGATTGCTAATCGAGGGGTTCATGTTAACTTATATGAGATGCGCCCCATTAAAATGACACCAGCTCATCATACTGAGAACTTCGCTGAACTTGTTTGTACCAATTCTTTGAGAGCCAATCAAATAACAAACGCAGTTGGACTTCTAAAGGAAGAAATGAGACAGTTAGATTCTGTAATTATGAAATCGGCAGACCATAACTCAATCCCTGCTGGTGGTGCGTTGGCCGTTGATCGCGATAAGTTTTCTGGCGAAATCACGGATTTAGTTAAGAATCATAAAAATGTTACCGTTATTAATGAGGAGCTAACAGAATTACCAGATGGTCCTACAATTGTGGCCACTGGACCATTAACGTCATCTGGTTTGGCTGAGTCTATCAAGAAATTAAATGGTAGTGACGGTCTATATTTTTATGACGCTGCCGCACCAATATTAGAAAAATCATCATTAAATATGGATAAAATATATTTAAAATCGCGCTATGATAAGGGCGAAGCTGCATATCTTAACTGTCCTATGACTAAGGAAGAGTTCATAACATTCTATAAAGCTCTTGTGGAAGCTGAGACGGCTGAAATGCATGATTTTGAAGATGAAAAATTCTTTGAGGGTTGTATGCCAATTGAAGAAATGGCTAGAAGAGGCGCTAAAACGATGTTATTCGGTCCATTAAAACCAGTTGGTTTAGAGGATCCTAAGACTGGTAAAACACCTTTCGCGGTTGTTCAATTACGTCAAGATAATGCTGTTGGTGATCTATATAATATTGTTGGCTTCCAAACGCATCTAAAATGGGGCGAACAGAAAAAAGTCTTCTCTTTAATTCCGGGTTTAGAAAATGTCGAATTTGTTCGTTATGGCGTTATGCATCGTAATACATTTATGCGCTCGCCTGACACCTTAGAACCAACCTATCAATCTAAATTCCGAAATGATCTATTTTTTGCCGGTCAAATGACTGGTGTTGAAGGTTACGTTGAAAGTGCCGCAAGTGGCTTATTGGCAGGCATAAATGCTGCACATATTGTTTTAGGAGAAGAACCTGTTGTTCTTCCTAAGACAACAGTTATGGGTTCTATGGCTCATTATATAACACATGCAAGTGGTAAACATTTTCAACCAATGAACGCAAACTTCGGCATTATACCTAAATTAGGGACAAAAATTAGAGATAAGAAAGAAAAGAATCAAGCGGTTGCAAATCGTGCTTTAGACCATTTAGCAATTGTTAAACCAACTCTTTAAATATTTGCGAAATATCTTATAAAATAATTGAGTTATGCTTCATTGTTGTGCTACAGTAGTAGCGTTCAATGAAGTTTTTTAATACAATAAAATAAGTAATATTGGAGGAATTTATTATGGCAGCAGTTTCATTTCATGCAACAACAATTTGTGCCGTTAAGCATAACGGACATTGCGCGATGGCCGGAGATGGTCAGGTTACAATGGGTGAAAAGGTTATTATGAAGGGAACCGCCAGAAAAGTTCGCCGCATCTATAATGATCAAGTGGTCGTTGGCTTCGCTGGTAGTGTTGCTGACGCTTTTAACCTTGAAGAACGTTTCGAAAAAAAATTAAATGAATTTAGTGGTAATTTGCAGCGTGCCGCAGTTGAATTGGCTCAAGATTGGCGTAGTGAACAAGCATTACAAAAATTAGAAGCTCTTTTAATCGTAATGAATAGTGAAGAGATGTTATTGGTTTCTGGTAGTGGTGAAGTTATCGAGCCTGATGATGATATTTTAGCAATTGGCTCTGGTGGTAACTTTGCGTTATCCGCTGCAAAGGCACTTAAACATCATACAACTGATATGTCTGCTAAAGAAATAGCTGAAGCTTCAATTAACATTGCTGGTGATATTGATATTTTTACAAATCATCACGTTATCTCTGAAGAATTATAGAAAGTAGGTAAGATTATGACTGTTATTGATAAAACACCAAAACAAATTGTAGCAGAACTAGATCAGTATGTTATTGGTCAAAATGATGCAAAAAAAGCGATTGCTGTTGCGTTACGTAATAGATACCGTCGTATGCAACTCTCTAAATCAATGCAAAAAGATGTGACACCAAAAAATTTAATGATGATTGGACCAACTGGTGTTGGTAAGACTGAAATTGCCCGTCGTTTAGCAACAATGCTTGAAGCCCCATTTGTAAAGGTTGAGGCAACAAAATTCACCGAAGTTGGTTACGCCGGCCGAGACGTAGAATCAATGGTTCGTGATTTAGTTGATGTTTCAATTAAATTAGAAGAAGATGCTCAATATGGTCGTGTGTCTGGAGCGGCTGAAAGAATGGCTGATAAGCGTCTTGTAAAATTATTGGTACCAGGAATTAAAAAACAAAAAAAAGCTGAAAATGTTAACTTCATGCAAATGATGTCCCAAATTCAAAAAGGTCAAATGCCTGCAGGATTGGACGTACAAGATGAAGAAGAAGTAACTGATGATATCAGAAATGAACGATTATCTGTTTCAGAACAAATGACTAGAGGGCTATTAGAAAATAATGAAGTCACAATCAAAATTGATGAACCAAAACAACCTTCTGGAATGAACGGTATGATGGGTCAAATGGGGATTGATTTAGGTGATTCTTTAAGTGCTTTAACACCAAAGCGTCAAATCGAAAGAACGTTAACGGTGGCGGAGGCTCGCAAGATTCTAATTCGTGAAGAATCGAAAAAATTAGTTAATACAGCGGATATAAATCAGGCGGCTATTGAACGCGCCGAAAATACGGGTATTATTTTTATTGATGAAATTGACAAAATCACTTCTAAATCTCAGAAAAATAGTGGTGAGGTTTCAAGAGAAGGTGTTCAACGTGATATCCTTCCAATCGTCGAGGGCTCTCAAATCTCAACAAAGTTTGGTCCCATTAATACGGATCATATTTTATTTATTGCATCAGGCGCATTTCATGAAAGTAAACCAAGTGATTTAATTGCGGAACTTCAGGGTCGTTTTCCAATTCGAGTTGAGTTGGATGATTTAAGTCAATCCGATTTTGTTGAAATTTTAACAGAGCCTCATAATGCGTTGATTAAACAATACATTGCTTTAATTGGCACTGATAATATAAATGTCACTTTCACAATTGAAGCGGTTGAAAAAATATCTGAAATTGCTTACAATGTCAACCATGATACTGAAAATATTGGCGCGCGACGTCTGCACACTATTTTAGAAAAACTACTTGAAGATTTATTGTTTGAAGGTCCTGACATGCAAATGGGCGATATCACAATTACTGAAAGCTACGTTGACGATAAAATTGGTAACATTGTCGCTGATAAAGATCTTAGTCGTTATATCTTATAGAAATGGGTGAGTAGAATGACAGTTGAATTGAAGAATGATTTTATCACAGTTAAAATTTCTGAAGAAGGTGCCGAATTAGTTAGTATTAAGGGTATCGACACTGAAATTGAATACATCTGGCAAGCTGATAAAAAATACTGGGGAAGACACGCACCAGTATTATTTCCAGTCGTTGGCCGATTAAAAAATGATGAGTACGAATATAATCAACAAACGTACAAAATGGGGCAACATGGCTTTGCCCGTGATATGCTTTTTACGGTAATCTCTAAGACCGAAACATCAGTCGTACTAGAATTAGGCTCATCCCCAGAAACAAAATCAAAATATCCGTTTGATTTTAGATTAAGATTACATTATATTTTGGCTAACCATCAAATAAAAGTTATCTATGATGTCTATAACCCAGATGAAAACGATTTATTATTTTCAATTGGTGGACATCCAGCGTTCAATGTCCCACTTAAAAACGCGTATTTAGATTTAGAAAATTATCAAATTGATGTTGCACCAAATGTTGAGAGACGTCAAATTCCGTTAGTTGGTCCTTTTAATGATATGGAGAATGCCAAATCAGTTAAGTTTAATGAGCCAATTAAACTATCTCGTGAGACGTTCAAAAATGATGCTCTAATCTATGAATTGAACCAGGAAGAAACGACTGTACTACTCTCAACACCCGAAGATGATCATGGTGTTTCAGTCACAGTAAATAACGCTGACTACGTTGGTATCTGGTCTAAATATCCCGAAAATTCACCATTTGTTTGCATTGAACCATGGTGGGGTTTAGCGGATAACGTTAAATCAACTGGAAAATTATCCGACAAGGGTGATATTCATGTGTTAGAAGAAAATCAATCGTTCGAAGGATCATATGATATTACAGTATTTTAAGACAAAAAAATCGATGACAATGTCATCGATTTTTTTTATTTCGTAAATATAATCCAAGTCCAAAGGGGACCATGCTCTCGGTACCATTAAAAATACGACTTATATTGCCTCTATGTTTATAAATAACAAATATAGTCAGAATTCCAGCAATTGTTGCTAATAACCAATCTTGGAATAAAAGTGCAGCAATCGTAATGCCGATAAACCCAAGTACGCTTGCAACACTTACCATACTCGTTAAAAGAATCAGAGAAATAAAGATTGTACAGGCGATTGCGAAGAATAGTGGACTATATGGCAACAGAATTCCGGCACCGGTAGCAACAGCCTTACCACCTTTAAACTTAGTGAAAATTGAGAAGGTATGGCCCGCTACTGCCCCTACACCAATTAGTAGTGGACTGACAGTTGCGGCAACGCCAAACATATACGGAAGACTTGCCGCAATAATCCCTTTTGAAACATCCATCACTAAAACAATCGTACCCGCTTTTGGTCCAAGAACTCGATATGTATTAGTTGTTCCAACATTTCCGCTACCAAATTCTCTAATATCCTTTTGATAAAAATATTTTCCAATCCAAACACCAGATGGAATTGATCCTAAAAGATAAGCAATTGTTAACATTAATAAAATTGTACCCATAAATAAAGCACTCCTCTCGACTGATAATCAGATAAGTAGTATTTTAACATTCTTTTTATAAGACACCAATTTTTTTATAAAATAGAACGTCTATTCGGATTTTTCTTTACATTTCAAAAAAGAATGGGTTATTATAGTAACGTTACTGTAGGAATACGGAGTAAGGGAGTTTGACTGAATGACTAATCTAAATAAAAACAAATATAATGATGATTCAATTCAAGTTCTCGAAGGACTAGAAGCGGTTAGAAAACGACCTGGTATGTATATTGGGTCAACAGATAGTAAAGGATTACATCACCTTGTCTATGAAATTGTTGATAATGCAGTCGATGAAGCCTTGTCAGGATATGGTTCACAAATAGATGTTACAATCCATAATGATAACAGCATCACTGTTGTAGATTACGGACGTGGAATGCCAATCGGTATGCATGCGTCAGGAATCCCAACTGTCGAAGTTATCTTTACTGTCTTACATGCTGGTGGGAAATTTGGCCAGGGTGGTTACAAAACATCGGGTGGCCTTCATGGGGTTGGCGCGAGTGTCGTTAATGCATTATCTTCATCGTTAACGGTTGATACCATTCGTGATGGCATTCGATATGAAGAAAAATTTGAAAATGGTGGCCATCCAGTTGGTACTTTAAAAAAATTAGGCGCAACAAAGCGAGCAAATGGAACAACGGTTACCTTTAAACCAGATGAAAGTATTTTTTCAACGACAATTTATAAATATGATATCTTGGCCGAAAGACTAAAAGAATCTGCCTTTTTATTACGTGGCGTTAAAATTGTTCTAACGGATGAAAGAACAGATAAACAAGATGTCTATCATTTTGAAGATGGGATTAAAGAATTTGTCGCCTATTTGAATGAAGATAAAGATACGATTGGCGAAGTTATGTACTTCGATGGGATTAAAGATAAAATTGAGGTTGAAGTTGCTGCCCAATACAATGATGGTTATTCAGAGAACCTAATGTCCTTTGTTAACAACGTTCGAACAAAAGATGGTGGTACGCACGAAGCCGGAATGAAATCTGCTTGGACCAAAGCTTTTAACGAATATGCTAGAAAATTAGGTCTTTTAAAAGATAAGGATCGTAATTTAGAAGGTAGTGATGTTCGAGAGGGCCTTTCAGGCGTCATTTCAGTGCGAATACCTGAAGAGTTACTCCAATTTGAAGGACAAACCAAAGGAAAACTTGGTACACCTGAAGCAAGGTCAATCGTCGATAGTGTTCTAAGCGAAAAACTTGGGTTTTATTTGATGGAGAATGGTGAGTTTGCCCAAGAACTTGTTAGAAAATCAATTAAAGCTCGTGAAGCCCGTGAAGCAGCCCGTAAAGCTCGCGATGATTCACGGAATGGTAAAAAGAAAAAGAAAAACGATCGCTTACTTTCAGGTAAATTAACACCCGCACAATCAAAAAATGCTAAGAAAAACGAATTATTCTTAGTCGAAGGTGATTCTGCCGGTGGTTCAGCTAAACAAGGGCGAGAACGTAAATTTCAGGCTATTTTGCCATTACGCGGTAAGGTCTTGAATACTGAAAAAGCAAAATTACAAGATATTTTAAAAAATGAAGAAATAAATACAATGATTTATACGGTTGGTGCCGGTGTTGGTGCTGAATTTAAAATTGAAGACAGTAACTACGATAAAATTATTATCATGACCGATGCTGATACCGATGGCGCACATATTCAAACACTATTATTGACGTTCTTTTATAAATACATGCGTCCTTTAATTGACGCTGGTAAAATTTATATCGCTTTACCACCTTTATATAAAATTCAAAAAGGGACGGGTAAAAAAATGGAAAGCATTTACGCTTGGACCGATGAAGAACTTAATAAGGCTACAGCACAAATTGGACGTGGCTATAATCTACAACGGTTTAAAGGTCTTGGTGAAATGAACGCGGATCAATTATGGGAAACAACCATGGATCCAATGACAAGAACTTTAGTTAGAATTCGAATAGATGATCCAGCACTTGCAGAAAAACGAGTAACAACATTAATGGGCGATAAAGTAGAACCTCGTCGAAATTGGATTGAAGAAAATGTTCAATTCTCACTCGAAGAAGACGGTAGTATCTTGGATAAAGTCGCAAGTAAACAAGTTACTGATTCAAATGCTGATAACCCTGAATTAACATTATTTGAAGATCAAACAACAACTGACTAGGGAAGGAGGCTATCAACTTGGCTATAGAACAAGACACATCAAAAATTCAAGAACTAACTTTAGAAGATGTTATGGGTGAACGATTTGGTCGTTATTCCAAATACATTATTCAAGAACGCGCGTTACCTGATATTCGTGATGGTTTAAAGCCCGTTCAACGTCGTATTTTATATGCTATGAATCAAGATGGTAATACCTACGATAAGGGATTTAGAAAATCAGCCAAATCAGTCGGAAATGTTATGGGTAATTTCCATCCTCATGGTGATAGTTCCATATATGAAGCCATGGTTCGAATGAGTCAAAATTGGAAATTACGTACACCTCTTATTGAAATGCACGGTAACAACGGGTCGATGGATGGCGATTCTCCAGCCGCAATGCGTTATACGGAAGCTCGTACAAGTAAAATTGCAACTGAGATGCTACGTGATATTGAGAAAGAAACCGTTGATTTCGTATTAAATTTTGATGACACAGAATATGAACCAACAGTCCTACCGGCAAGATTTCCTAACTTATTAGTAAATGGTGCTACCGGAATTTCAGCCGGATATGCAACTGAAATTCCACCTCACAACTTAAGTGAAGTTGTAGATGCCGTTGTCTACCTAATTGGACATCCTAACGCAACGTTAGACAAATTAATGTCATTCGTTAAGGGCCCTGATTTTCCTACTGGCGGTATTTTACAAGGACTATCAGGTATTCAAAATGCATACAGAACGGGTCGTGGTAAGGTAGTTGTTCGTTCAAGAACTGAGATTCAAGAGTTAAAAGGTGGAAAAACACAAATTATCATCTCTGAAATTCCGTATGAAGTGAATAAAGCTGTACTTGTAAAAAAGATGGATGAAATTCGCTTACTTAAAAAAGTTGATGGCATTGCCGAGGTTCGTGACGAAAGTGATCGTGAAGGATTACAAATTGCAATTGAATTAAAACGTAACGTTAACGCCCAAGGTATTTTAAACTATCTGTTTAAAAATACCGATTTACAAATTTCATATAATTTCAATATGGTTGCAATCAACAATCAACGACCCGAATTAGTTGGTTTGAAGAAGTTTTTATCGTCATACTTGGATTATCAGTTGAGTGTTACCAAAAAAAGAACTGAATTTGATTTAAAAAAGGCTGAGTCTCGTCAACACATCGTTGAAGGCTTAATTAAGGCCCTTTCTATTTTAGATCAAGTTATTAAGGCGATCCGCGCAAGTAAGGATAAAAAGAGCGCTAAAGTAAGTTTAATGGATCTTTTCGACTTCACAGAAAAACAAGCTGAAGCCATTGTATCCTTACAACTGTACCGTTTGTCTAATACAGACGTAACTGCACTTGAAAAAGAGAATGCGGAGCTTGCTGAAAAAATTACTGGATACAAGGCAATCTTAGCTGATCCTAAGATGTTGTCAGATGTTGTTAAAAAAGAATTAAAGCAAGTATCAAAAGAATATGCCACACCGCGTATGACAGAGATACAAGAACACATTGAAGATATTAAGATTGAAACTGCTGTCTTAATTACACCTGAAGACGTTCAAGTTCTGGTCAGCCATGATGGCTACCTTAAACGCAGTTCATTACGTTCATTTAATGCTTCTGGCGTAGATGAGAACGGCTTAAAGGATGAAGATCGTATTGTATTCAATGAGTCCGTTAATACTTTGGATCATTTATTTATGTTTACAAATAAAGGTAATATGATTTACCGACCAATCCATGAAATTACGGAAGCTAAGTGGAAAGATACTGGCGAACATATCTCACAAACGATTGGATTAGATAATGATGAATATCTAATAAAGGCATTTTCTTTCAAAAAGGTTGATGCTCCTGGTAAATTTGTTTTTGCAACAAAAAACGGATTTATTAAACAGACTGCAGTTTCAGATTTACAACCCGGCCGAACGTATAAAGGGCACGCAAGTAAGTTTATGAAACTAAAATCAGCTGATGATGATGTTATTCTGATTTCATACCTCAAAGAAGACGATAATTCATTATTTATCTTTAGTGCTTCACATGATGGTTATGGTCTGAGATATCCGCTTGAAGAGGTTCCCGTTGTCGGTGCTAAAGCTGCTGGTGTGATTGCAATGAATCTGAAACAAGACGATTTTGTTGCTTCAACCTGTTTAGTATCCGAAAATAGTCAAATCGGATTATTAACGCAACGCGGTTCATTTAAACGTATGTCTGTCTCAGAAGTAAGTTCGACGAGTAGGGCAAAACGTGGTGTTCTCATTCTTAGAGAGCTTAAAAAAGAGCCTCACAAGGTAATTGGCGTTAGACCAATTACTAAAGAAGTAAATTTAAGTGTTATTACTGAAAGTGGTAATGAATTCATTGTTGAACCAATGTCATACCCATTGTCAGACAGATATTCGAATGGATCATTCATAATCGATACGGCTCAATTGGGTATGCCAATTTTGTTAAGTGAGATTAAATAATAATTAAATTCTTTGAAAAAAGGCAAATTAGTTTGCTCTTTTTTTTTATTACGCTTATTATATTAATATGGCTACTATTATTTAGAACTTGAGGGGACACGGATAATATGAAAACAAAGCAAGAAAATATATTTTCATCAAAAACGTTAACATATTTTTTGCAACTTGCGGATATTATGAATTATACGCAAGCGGCCCAAATATTAGGAATTACGCAACCAGCGTTAACACAACAAATTAAAAAATTAGAAAGAACAGTCGGCGCACCATTATTTTATTCTGTAGGTAAAAAATTACATCTATCAGACGCAGGTTACACCATGTTAGATGCAACACATCAAATTTATGAAACATTAAATAAAGCAACCAATGAGATTCAACAATCAACCAGTGCCACACAAGGGGAAATTACTATTGGCATTTTGGCTTCGATTGAAGATGAAGTATTTGATGATTTTGTAATTGAGTATTATAAGAATAATCCAGATATTATTGTGTCGTTTCACTTATTAACGCGCAAAGAAATTTGGAGTGAACTTGAGAACAATAAAATCGATCTAGCTATCATGTATCTTCCAGACGAAAGTATCAAAAATTGGAAGCCATATGAGAGTAAGAAAATTTTTACTGAAGATCTATTATTTCTACATCATAATGAAAAATTATCTTCTAAAAAGAAGGTTAAGTTACAAGAGACAATTGATAACGTTTGGGTGACCTATCCAAGTGATTATTATCTTGATAGAACAATTAAGACAATTTATCAAAGTCAATTAGTTAATTTACCAAAAAGTGTCGCTCGTTTTACATCGCCTTCACAAATTTTAAAATTTGCTCGTGCAACTCATGCTTACACGGCATTACCAACTTCATTTTTAGCTGCTCATCCTGAGGGAAAAGATCTTTGGACTTCTCATTTTGAACCAGAAATTAAATTCGATTTATCTTTTGTCTTTAGAAAAGATAAAGATGAAATACCTAGAAATGAACATTTTTTAAACGCTTTTGACCAATTTTTAGATGAAAAAGATTACATGACACGCCTTAAAGAAATTAATGAAAATCAAGGAGATAATAATAATGACTAAACAATTAGTTTTTGGACATCAAAGTCCTGACACAGATGCCGTAGTTGCTGCAAAAGCATTTTCATACTTACAAAACAAATTAGGTTTCGATACTGAAGCCGTTGCATTAGGTTCATTAAGCGAAGAAACAAAATTTGTTTTAGACTACTTTAACGAACCAGAACCAAGAATCATCGAAACAGCTAAAAATGAAGTAGAATCAGTTATGTTAGTTGATCACAATGAATTTCAACAAAGTGTCTCTGACATTGCAGATTTAGTTGTTACAGATGTTGTAGATCATCATCGTATTGCTAACTTCACAACTAATATGCCACTTAACTTTCGTTCAGAAGCTGTTGGTTGCTCAAGTACGGTTATTTGGAAGATGTTTAATGAAAATGGAATTGAAATTCCTGCTAATATTGCTGGTTTAATGATGTCAGCTATTATTTCAGATACATTATTATTCAAATCACCTACAACTACACCAGTTGATGTTGAAGCAACAAAGGCACTTTCTAAAATCAGTAATACTGATTACAACGTGTACGGCTTAGACATGCTAAAAGCTGGCACTAATTTATCAAGCAAAACTGAAGAAGAATTAATTAATGGAGATGCCAAATCATTCGATATGGCTGGAAAAACTGTCCGAGTTGCTCAAGTAAATACAGTTGATTTAGAAGAAGTCTTTAATCGTGAAGCTGCATTGGTTTCAGCAATTGAAGCTGATAGTAAAACGAACAACTATGACTTATTCTTATTACTTGTTACAAACATTCTAGACAGCGATTCTGAATTACTTGTTGTTGGCGAACCAAAAGAAATGGTTGAAAAAGCCTTCAATAAAAAACTCGTTGACGACAAACTATCATTACCTGGCGTTGTTTCAAGAAAGAAACAAGTTGTTCCTCAATTACAAACAGTATTTGAAGCATAATAAGTATTTAGAAAGTTTAGATCTCAAGTCTAAGCTTTTTTATTTTAAGGAGAATTTAACATGAACCCCGAAGAGCAAATTCAAGCAGTTAAAAAGTACGCACAAAAGAAGCTATCAGCAGATGCTTCTGGACATGATTTTGCTCATATAGAACGAGTCGTAGCAAATTCAAAAACAATTGCGTCAGAGCTCCATAATATCGATTATTTGGTTATTGTTCTAAGCGGTTATCTGCATGACGTCGTCGATGACAAAGTAATCACAAATGTTAAAGAAGAAACCGACGATCTAATTACTTTTTTAGAATCAATTAAATTACCTACTGATCAAATTAGTAATATCTTGACTATTATTCAATCTATTTCATTTAAAAAACAACTCTCAAATGAATCAATCACATTATCACAAGAAGCAAAGATTGTTCAAGATGCAGATAGATTAGATGCAATTGGTGCTATTGGAATTGCGAGAACATTTTACTACGGCGGACATGTTGGTAGTAAAATTTATGATCCAAAACATGGACCTAGAGCGAATATGTCTCCTGAAGAATATCGGAACGTTGATAATCAAACGGTTATTAATCATTTTTATGAGAAACTGCTCACATTATCAGACTCAATGAAAACTGCTCCAGGAATGAGATTAGCCAAGAAAAGACATCTTATTATGTTGGATTTCCTTGAGAATTTTAAAGCCGAGTGGGACGGACAGGCGTAAATAAAAACGATTAACTCAAATATTTGAGTTAATCGTTTTTATTTATAATTTATTAATGGCATTGCGTTGCTCTTCATCAATCATATGCGTATACAGTGCAGTCGCACTTGTTGAACTTTGTCCCAGTTGTGTCGCGACAAGTTGCTCATTTTTTGTTTCTAAATATAACTTAGATGCAAGCGTATGTCGTAATTTATGTGGTGTTACGCGAACTTTAAATGCGGAAGAGTATTTGGCAACCAACTTTTCGATAGTGCCGCTCTCAATTCTTTTTCCACTTCCCCGATAGGAAGAACAAAATAATGCTTTTTCAGTTTTATCCGTTTTATAATTTATCGTTCGGACTTCAATATATTTAATGAGATATGGAATTACCCAGGGCGCAATCGGAACGGTATCCTTTTTACCACCTTTTCGAATGACGGTAATATTATTCGTTTTTAAATTTAAGTCGGGTAGGTCGCTGTTGGCAACTTCTGAGACTCGTAATCCACTGCCAAGCATTAACGCATTAATGGCTATGTCACGATCTTTATCACGTTTAAAAAAAGAAAGACCTTTAGGTTTCAGTAAATCGGCATATTTTTGATCAATAAAATTAATATAATCACGATCTTCAGTGCCAAGCATCAATTTATCTTTGATATTAGCCGCTCGCGTTGCGAAGGTTTCATTATCTTTTACCACCGTAATTTTCTTCATCACATTACGGTAAAAATAGGGCTCCCCATCTTCTTTTTCTGTCTCCTCGGAAAGATACCTGAAAAGGGAAGAAACGGCCGTTAGAGACCTATTTACAGTACTTCTCGAGAGTTGAGTGTTACTATTAGCGTTATTAGATTTACTTCTTGAGAGTAGGGAAGACTTATATAGTTCCATATCTTCTTTTTTTAGGTGTTCTAAAACGCCAATGTCAATTGTTTTAATTGATGTTTCATTAACAATTCCTTCAGCTATCAACCATTCAAAAAAACGTCTAAATTCCGTTAAATATTGGTATAAAGTTGCATTTGATAGGGGAATCGTCGATTTAGATTGGTAATACTCTTGCGCATACCAAGGTTGCTGCTGTAATTCATTTTCGATTAATTCTAAATACTTTTCTTTTCTCAAAAAGACACCTCACTTATTAAATCAATTTATGTTTAGAGAATAACATATAAGGGAGCTCATTTTCAACTTTCGTTAAAGTATAAATAAAAATCTAATATCTATGTTATTAAGCTCAGTATCCATTAAATCAAGACATATGTGAGCAACAATTATCTATTGAAACATTTTGATGACTGAAAAACATCGATTTATGTATTTCAATTAACCATGAGTATGGGTAGATTGTCAAACTAGGAATTACAATAATTACAAGTTTAACAACCAGCAATCAGATCATAATCAGTTATTAGCACAAATTATCGGTTGGTCTATTAAATTGTATCAAAGACTAACTAGAATAAATAAAATCAATACAGTCAATACAGTTATCATTGAAATAATATTAGAGTTACTTTTTAACTATTATTATTGAGAGTGAGACTTAGAAAATAAATTAGAGTTGACTATAATTTAAAGAACTAATCAAATAAATTAGTATTGTGAATTTTAAACGTATGAATGCCATATGGACGTTGATATCCAACTTTCATTAAATTGTGTGTTTTAACTAAAGTTGGATATAGTTTATTTATAAGCCCTTGATTTATCAGCTTTTTCATTTTGTACTTATGTATTGCTTTTATCTTTATTTATCATTTAATTTGTTATATCTCAATATTAAAAAATAAAAAACTGATATCCTATTTTTCGGATATCAGTTTTAAACTATGAAAACTATTATGCTTGATCAAAATCTTTAATCCAAGCTAATGCTAATGCTTTTTCACCTAAATGAGTTCCAATAACTGGTCCAAAATAACTAATATCAAATGTCATATCAGGATATTTTTTCTTCATTTTAACCTGCCATTTTAATGCTGAGGCCTCATCGTTTGCATGAATAATTAATCCGCGTAACGGATAATCAATTGATGATCGATGTTCTTCAAATAAATCTTCAACTCGTTTAATTGCTTTTTTTGTTGATCTAATTTTTTCAAATGCAACAATTTTATTTGAAACACTATCAAAAGTTAAAATTGGTTTAATTTTAAGCACACTTCCGATAAATGCTGAAGCATTAGATAATCGACCACCACGTACAAGGTTTTGTAAGTCATCAACAATGAAGTATTCACCCAACGTCGTTTTTAAATCGTCTAAGCGGTTGATAATATCATCAATATCAGCCTCTTCTTTAGCCATTTTAGCAGCCTCTAAAGCTAAATAACCCATTAACATAACCGTAATCCCGGAATCATACGGGATTACGCGGGTTGATTCAATTGTTGGTGCAATATTTTTTAAGTTATCAACGAATCCTGAAATAGTATTTGTTAAGTGGATACTAAGAACGACATCATAACCTTCGCTACCTAATCTATCATATAAATTAATCATTTCTCCCACAGAAGGTTGTGATGTGCTCGGAAATGAGTCTGATGTCTTCAATTTTTCATAAAATTCTCCCGTAGTAATATCAACGCCTTCATTATAAATTTTGTTGTCAATAATTACCGGAATAGGGATAATCGTAATATTATTTTTTTCAATTTGTTCTTTAGATAAGTACGATGTACTATCTGTTACAATTGCTATTTTCATTAATTAAACACCTCATTTTATAACGGTTTAAATGTCAGTTCTCGTCAGACTCTTGTCTAAACGATTCAGCAACATTCGCAATAAGTTTTGCTCATCTTCTGGCCATTTTTCAAATATAGTTGATTCTAGTTCAGTAAAACCCAAATCGACTGCATTTGAAGATTCAACGCCAACTTCAGTCATTGTATAAATTAACTGTCGTTTATCATCGCCAATGCTATGCTTATCAAGCATATCTTTTTCGACAAGACGTTTTAATTGTCGACTAAGCGTTGAAATATCTAAATCTGTCTCTTTAGATAACTTTTCTTGCGTATTAAACTTAGCAGCAATCTTTTTCAATAACTGCCATTCAGATATCGTTAAATTATTTTTTTTAGTTAATCGTTGTAGAATCATTTTATATTGTCTATCGATTGATAGTAAGTTTTCAAGACTTGTTTTCATTTTGCTAACCCCTTAAATTAGATATACCTTGCATTATACAATATTTAGTCTAATTATGGCAAGAAAACTATTTAATAACGTTTCTTTGCGATTTAACGTTCAAAACGTTACACTTATAGTTATTAAACATATTTTATAGAAAGTGAGTTGATCAAATGTCATTTGATGGCGTTTTTACTCATGCAATGATTAGTGAACTACGAGCGAAACTAATCGGTGGTCGGGTCTCAAAAATATCACAACCCTACCCAAATGAGGTTATTATAACAATTCGTGCTAATAGAAAGAATCAACCCTTGCTATTATCGGCGCATTCAAGTTATGCCCGTGCGCAAATAACGAATATACCCTATTCAAATCCTAAGACACCAACTAACTTTACCATGATGCTTCGTAAATATTTGGAGAGCGGTCAATTAGTTGCAATTGATCAAATTGATAACGATCGTATCATTAATTTTTCATTTTTAACTAGAAATGAACTTGGCGATGAACAACCATTAATTTTAAGTTTAGAGATGATGGGTCGATACAGTAATTGTCTTCTTGTTAACCCAACTAATGATAAAGTTTTAGATACGATCAAACATATCAGTTCGGATCAAAATCGCTATCGTATGTTAATTCCAGGTGCAACTTATCGTCAACCACCCGCTCAAGATAAGTTAAATCCATTTACGGATACAACTGATGCTTTTAAATCACTTTTATCTGAATTTCCCAACAAAGACGTGTTAGCAAAAGAGCTTCAAAATCGTTACCAGGGTCTAGCTGGACAATCGAGTCTAGATCTTGCAACAGCGTTACATGCTGATACCAAAAATTTAGATAATAGTTGGAAAAAATTCTTCACACAATTTGATACGCCCGTACCTACCATTTTATCTGGTAAAAAACTTGATTTTTCGGCAATTCCAAATGTTGAATTAACGACTGGACAATCATTTGATTCATTAAGTGAAATGCTCGATACTTATTATCTTGATAAAGCTAATAAAGATCGCGTTCAGCAACAGGGTAGCCATTTAATTCGGGTCGTTAAAAACGAATTAAAGAAAAATCGTGGTAAACAAAAGAAACTAGAAAAAACACTTAAAAACACTGAAACTGCAGACCTGTTGCGTGTTCAGGGTGAGTTGCTGACAACTTATCTCCACTTGGTTAAACAAGGTATGACGGAGATTTCATTACCTAATTTCTATGATAATGAAAAAGAAATGACAATTCCATTATCTAATCAAATTTCGCCTTCAAAAAATGCGCAAAAATATTTTAAAAAATATCAAAAACAAAAAAATGCAGTTATCTTTGTTAACGAGCAACTCTTGCTTAATCAAAAAGAAATTAACTATCTTGAAGAAATTCAATCAGAAATCGAATTGGCAGAACCAAAAGACTTGCCAGATATTAAAATTGAATTACAACAACAAGGATTGTTAAAAGAACAGAAATTAAACAAAAATAAAAAAGCAATTAAGGTTAAATTAAGTAAACCAGATGAATATTATGCAACTGATGGGACACTAATCTCCGTTGGTAAGAATAACCTTCAAAATGATCAATTAACAATGAAGACCGCTAATAAGTCAGATATTTGGCTACATGCTAAAAATATACCTGGATCTCACGTCATCATCCATAGCTCCGACCCTAGCGATGAGACGGTTACGGAAGCAGCTAACTTAGCGGCTTACTTCTCAAAATACCGTCAATCTGCGTCCGTACCGGTAGATTATATTCAAGTTAAACGAATTAAAAAACCGAATGGCTCAAAACCGGGTTTTGTTGTCTACGAAGGTCAAAATTCGACATTTATAACACCAGATTTACAAAAAATTATGGCAATGCGTCGTAAATAAATAAAAATTCGATTAAGAGTAATTTCTTAGTCGAATTTTTTTGTTATTGCCAATTATTTGGATTAACACGCCATTTTTCAAGTAATATTTTTTCTGTAGCGTTAATTTTATCTTGTTCTTTAGCAACCTTAATAAGCGTAGAATAATTCGTTAAGGTATCAAATTTCGTATTAATTTCAGCAAAATTGGTGATACTAGATTCTAATTCGTAACTAAATATGCCAACGACACCTAAAACATCAGCACCTTCATTTCTAGCCGCCTTAACTGCCTGTATAACGCTCCCACCGGTTGAAATTAAGTCATCAATCAGTACAACCTTTTGGTCTTTAATTAATCGCCCTTCAATCTGCTGTCCCGTACCATGATCTTTAGGTTTTGTTCTAACATATATAAGTGGCAATTTTAATTCATCAGCAATCCATGCAGCATGCGGAATTCCCGCAGTAGCAGTCCCCGCAATTACTTCTGTATCTGGGTATTTCTCACGGATAATATCGGCAATCCCTTTGGCAATTCTAGTTCGGATAATCGGATAACTAATTGTTAATCGGTTATCGCAATAAATGGGACTCTTTAATCCGCTTGCCCAGGTAAATGGTTCATTTGGCGATAACGTTACGGCACCAATCTCTAATAAGTCACTGGCAATTGTTTCTGCTAAATTCATCTAAGCGTCCTCCCACATTTTTTTAATTGTCTGATAGGCAGCAAATGGATTTTCCGCCTGCGTAATAGACCTTCCAACAACAATGGCACTACTTTGATTTTTCTTTGCTGCGATTGGCGTCATCACCCTCTTTTGATCACCCACTGATTGACCCTCCAATCGAATACCGGGTGTAACTGCCAGAAAATCTTTAGACGTGGCTTCTTTAATAATTTTTGCCTCCTGAGCTGAACAAACAACCCCGGATAGTCCAGCCAATTCAGTTAGTTTTGCGTAATTAACCACGCTTTCTATTAAAGGGCGCTCAACTAGTTGTTCTGTTTCCAGTTGTTCCTGACTAGTCGATGTTAATTGCGTAATTGCAATAATTTGTGGCGTTTTTTTCGAATGATTACCTTTATTTATACCATCTAATGCGTATTTCATCATTTCGACCCCACCAGCCGCATGGACAGTCGTCAACGAAATTCCAAGACGGCTTAAACTTGTCATTGTCTGACGAACTGTATTTGGAATATCATGACATTTTAAATCAAGAAAAATATCGTGTCCTTGATCAATCAGTTCCTCAACAAAGTAGGTTCCCTCACTGTAAAATAGTTCCATTCCGACTTTGACAAACAATTGTTCATCTTGAGGAAATAATTGTAAGAAATTTGTCGTTTGATGCTTGTTCTGAAAATCTAAGGCAATAATAGGTCGATTAATCATATTGTCCCCCTTATGTTTTATAGCGCGGATACTGTAAGTGCCTGACTTTCTAAGGCTATGATTACGGCACTGACGGTTTGAAGTGATGTGAATAATGGAATATGTTGCATGATTGCCATTTTTCGGGCTTGGTATCCGTAAGAGTCTTTATCATGATCATCGGATAGCGTATCGATAACGAATTGAACCGTTCCAGATTGAATTAACTCGCTGATATCGTTTAATTGACCATCAACGGTTGTCGATTTAGTACTGGTGACTGTCTTAACTTGGTTTTCCATAAAAAATTGAGACATTTTGTCTGACGTTATGATTTGATAACCCAGAGAAACAAATTGTTTAACAAGTGGTAATGCTTCGTTTTTATTTTTATCATTTATATTTAATAGAATAGACCCATTTCCTGCAAGATTAACGTTCGCTGCAACAAATGCTTTATAAAGAGCCTTGGGGAAAGAATTATCGGTTCCCATAACTTCTCCAGTTGATTTCATTTCTGGTCCGAGAAATGGGTCAACGTCGTTCAATTTACTGAACGAGAAGACTGGTGCCTTTACATGTATTACTTCAGGCTCTTCGAACAAACCACCTTTGTATCCCTGTTCTTGTAAATCATGGCCTAAAATAATCTTAGTTGCGACTTGCGTCATTTTAATCCCGGTAACTTTACTTAAAAATGGTACCGTTCGACTTGCCCTTGGATTAACTTCTAAAATATATAATTCATCTTGATGGACAATAAACTGAAGATTCATTAATCCAACACATTTGAGTTCAAGAGCAATTTTTTTAGTTGCAATTACGATTTCTGACTTGATTTTATCTGATAAATGTTGCGACGGATAAACCGCCATTGAATCACCTGAATGAATTCCGGCATGTTCAATATGTTCCATGATTCCGGGTACTAGGACTGATGCGCCATCACAAATCGCATCAACTTCACACTCAATACCCTCAAGATAACTATCAATTAAAATGGGGTGTTGAGGAGCCATTTTAACATTATTAAGCAAATAATGTTTAAGCTCTGCGGTATTTTGAATAATTTCCATTGCGCGCCCGCCTAAAACATAACTAGGTCTAACAAGCACAGGGTATCCGATTTCCGTAGCTCGTTCGATAACTTCGTCCTGAGTCGTTGCTGTCATACCAACAGGTTGTTTTAAGCCAAGTTTTTTAATCGCTTGATTAAATGACTCTCTATCCTCGGCACGATCCAAGTTTTTAACAGATGTCCCCAATATCTTAACACCTTGTTGTTGTAAACCTTCAGCAAGATTAATTGCAGTTTGCCCACCAAACTGAACGATAATGCCTAAGGGTCTATCAACATCGATAACATTTAAAACATCTTCTAACGTTAACGGTTCAAAATACAATTTGTCCGCGATAGAAAAATCAGTTGAAACGGTTTCTGGATTACTATTCATTATAATCGCTTCGTACCCAGCGTCTCGAATCGCTCTGACACAGTGAACCGTTGCATAATCAAACTCAACGCCTTGACCAATTCGAATGGGGCCAGATCCAATAACCATAATTGCTTGTTTCTGACTCTTAACACTCTCATTTTCGTGTTCATATGTGCTATAAAAATAAGGTGTTGACGATTCAAATTCTGCGGCACACGTATCAACCATTTTATAAACCGGAACAATCTTATTTTCTTTTCGAGTCGCTCTAACGGCATCAGTCGTTGTTTGCCAGATATTAGCAATTGTCTTATCGCTAAATCCATGAATCTTTGCGTTAGTAAGTACGTCTATATCCGTATTTGTTATACTCAATGCCATCTCGATCTCGATAATATGTTTTAATTTATCCAAAAAAACTAAATTAATTTTGGTAAGTTCGGATATCTCTTCAATTGTATATTCTCGTCGAATTGCTTCGGCTAAATAGAAAATTCTCTGGTCAGTTGCATTAACCAATTGGTTTTCTAACTCAGAATCAGTTTGACTATCTGCCCCGCTCAATTGTAAATAATCTTCATCAATTTCTAAAGAGCGAATGGCTTTCAATATGCTTTCTTCCATATTACGACCAATTGCCATAACTTCACCGGTGGCTTTCATTTGCGTTCCAAGCGAACGGTTAGCGTGGTTAAATTTATCAAATGGCCAGCGTGGAATTTTAGTAACAACGTAATCTAAGGCTGGTTCGAATTCCGCAAAGGTTGTTTTAGTCACTGGATTTAAAATTTCATCTAAATTCAATCCTACGGCGATTTTAGCAGCAATCTTTGCAATTGGGTAACCTGTTGCCTTTGAAGCTAAAGCTGATGAACGGCTAACACGTGGATTAACTTCTATAATATTGTACTTAAAACTGTTGGGATCAAGTGCAAGTTGTACATTACAACCACCCTCAATTTTCAGCGCCCTAATCAATTTTAATGAAACATCGCGTAACATTTGATACTCTCTGTCAGACAAAGTTTGCGTTGGCGCAAAAACGATTGAGTCGCCAGTATGAATACCGACCGGATCAAAATTCTCCATGCTACAAACGACGATTGCATTGTCCGCATGATCACGCATGACCTCAAATTCTATTTCCTTGTATCCTGCAATACTCTTTTCTATCAAGCATTGAGTCGTCGGAGACAATTCTAAACCGTTGATGACCGTTTTCCTGAGTTCATCAACGGTTTTACATAAGCCACCACCAGTACCTCCCATTGTAAACGCAGGTCGAACAATAACCGGATATCCTGCAATATCCGCAAATTCAATTGCGTTTTCCACCGTTTCAACTGTTAAGGATTCTGGAATAGGTTCATTTAATTCTTGCATCAATTGTTTAAATTGTTCACGGTCTTCAGCTTGATCAATCGATTTTAATTTTGTCCCTAATAATTCAATATTAAGTTCATCTAGAATTCCTGATTTAGATAATTCCATTGCCAAATTTAACCCGATTTGTCCACCTAATGTCGGTACTATTGCATCCGGATATTCTTTACGAAGGATACCCGAAACGGACGCTACCGTTAAAGGTTCAATATATACCTCGTCGGCAACTTCTTTATCTGTCATGATTGTAGCTGGGTTGGAGTTTACAAGAACAACTTCATACCCTTCTTCTTTTAATGACAAACACGCTTGGGTACCAGAATAATCAAACTCTGCTGCTTGACCTATAATAATTGGTCCAGACCCTAGTACCATTATTTTATGAATATCTTTTCTCTTAGGCATAATTATTTTCTCCCAACTCGGTTTATTAGTTCAATAAATTCATCAAATAAATAATCTGCATCATGGGGACCAGGTGCGGCATCCGGATGGAATTGGACGCTAAATGCCGGATCAGTTTTATGCTTAATTCCTTCAACAGTTTCATCATTAATTTCACGGTGCGTGACTAGTAATTTATTGGAATCAATAGAATCACTGTCAACCGCAAAGCCATGATTTTGTGAAGTGAAATCAATTCGCCCAGTCGCAATTTCTCTAACTGGGTGATTAAATCCACGATGACCAAATTTCATTTTGTATGTATCTGCACCGTTCGCTAGCGCAAAGAGTTGATGACCCAGGCAAATACCAAAGATTGGGAACTTAGGCTGAATTTCTTTTATCATTTCAACTACCTCTGGTAAATTTTTAGGATCTCCCGGCCCATTTGATAATAAAACACCATCCGGCTGTAAATCAGATATTTGCTTCGCAGTCGCATTGTAAGGCAGAACAATTACGTTACAATCTCGCTTTGATAACTCTCGTAAAATACTATGTTTTAAGCCAAAATCAATCAAGACAATATTTAACTTTGTTCCGGGATTAGGATATGCTCTCGTCGTTGAAACCTGTTGCACAATATTTTGATTAAGTACGGTCGCATTCATAGCATCAAATGCGTGTTCTATATTGGCATCTGCATCAATAATACTGCCCTTCATTGTCCCAACGCTTCGTAACTTCTTTGTTAATTCCCGTGTATCAATTCCATATATACCCGGGATATCCTTTTGTTTTAAAAATTCATCTAAAGTTAATTGTTGACGCCAGTTGCTGGAGACTCTGGCAACGTTGTTAACAATCACACCTTTACAGGAAGGTTCTATCGACTCATAATCATCCATATTAATACCATAATTCCCGATTATTGGGTTGGTAAACGTTATAATCTGATTGCTGAAAGATTGATCCGTAATTGTTTCTTGATATCCCGTCATTCCCGTAGTAAAAACAACTTCTCCAGTGGTAGAAGCTACAGCACCAAAACTAAATCCCTTGAAGATACTTCCGTCTTCCAAAATTAAGAATCGCTTCATGACTTTTACTCAACCTTTCGATTATCATATTTAATCTCACCACTAACCATTGTTACAATTGTTGTACCGTATATTTTTTGTCCAGTGAAAGGCGTATTTTTACCCTTAGATATATAGTCTGATTCTCGTATTGTTTGTTCATGACTAATATCAAAAAGTGAAATATCAGCCACCATTCCTGGCTCCAGCAGTCCACTTTCTAAATTAAAGGTTTTAGCCGGATTTTCACTCATTAAAATAATTAGTTGCGTTAAAGTTAAAATGCCAGTTTTAACCATTTTTGTATATAACAATGAAAATGCCGTTTCACTTCCTGTAATGCCAAAAGCCGCGTCAATCATACTGCCTTGCTTTTCCTCTTCACTGTGTGGTGCGTGATCCGTCGCAATCATATCAATTGTGCCATCCAACAATCCTTCGATTAAGGCCAATCTATCATCTTCTGTCCTTAAAGGTGGGTTCATTTTATAATTTCCATTATCCATATGAATATCCGAATCTGTTAATAATAAGTGATGCGGTGAAACTTCACATGTAACATTTATCCCATGGCCCTTAGCTATTCGAATTAATTCAACGCTTTCCTTCGTGGAAACGTGACACATATGATAATGTACACCTGTTTTTTGTGCAAGCATCAGGTCACGTGCTAATTGTGACGATTCTACGATACCCATTATGCCAGGTAGTCCCAGATTTTTAGCCCGTACACCCTCGTTCATGACCCCACCAAATAATAACGAATTATCTTCAACGTGTGAGACAAGCGGCAGTTTAACTCGTGCTGCCTCCTTCATTGCGAGATACATTGTTCCCGCCGTTTGAATCCCTGATCCGTCATTCGTAAAAGCAAAGGCCCCGGCCTTTTTTAAACCTTCAAAATCAACCAGTTCCTCTGACGTTCTATCTTTAGTAATTGCGGCGTATTGTTGAATATGAACCTGACCGTCTTTTTTATTTCGTCTTTTTATTTCTTCAAAATGTGCAACAGTATCTGGAACGGGATCCAAGTTTGGCATTGCACCTACCGTAGTAAAACCACCATGCGCAGCAGCCAAGCTCCCCGTCTTAATTGTTTCCTTATATTCAAATCCGGGTTCGCGATAATGAACGTGGACATCGACTAATCCGGGGGTCACAATTAATCCTTCTGCATCAATGATTAAATCAATATCCGAAAATTCGTCTGCTAAATCTATCCCGATTGCTTTTATTTTGTCATCTTCAATCAGTAAATCCTGTTGCGTAAAAGTGTGATTTAAGAAAAGTGTGCCATTTTTAATTAATTTTTTCATAAACTAATCTGCCTCCATAAGATGACGACCGTTAATAACTGCTTCTAAAATAGCCATTCTAACAAAAACACCATTCGTCATTTGTTTAACAAATCGTGATTGCTCACATTCAACTAAGTCACTTGCTAATTCAACGTCACGATTAATCGGACCAGGATGCATAATGATGGATCCGGCTTTTAACTTCTTACCACGTGCAACACTTAATCCAAATTTTTCGTGATAGTTCTGTTTTGAAAATTTACTGTCATCGGCATGGCGCTCGTGCTGAACGCGCAACATCATCATGACATCTACTTCGGCAACTAATTCATCCATCTCCAAGTACTGACCATACTCAGCAAATTCTTCGGAGAACCATTCCTTTGGACCCGAGAAGTATAACGATGCACCTAATTTTTTCAATAACTGCATGTTACTTTTCGCCACTCTTGAATTAGTGAGGTCACCCACAATTGCGACTTTTAAATCTTTGAACGTCCCAAACTCTTCTTTGATAGTCATCATATCAAGCAGGCATTGTGACGGGTGTTGACCACTTCCATCTCCGCCATTGATAATACCAACACCCAAATCGTTCTCGCCAATTAATTGTTGGTAATATTCGTTTTCAGGATGACGAATAACCGCAATTTGTGTGCCAATCGCACCCATTGTTAGAACAGTATCATACAGTGTCTCACCTTTACTTACTGCACTAATACTTGGATTAAACGATACAATATTTAATTTCATTCGTTGTTCCGCAACCTCAAAGCTGCTATGTGTTCTCGTACTATTTTCAAAAAATAAATTTGTTGTATAGATGGGATATTTTAAGTCAAATAATGACGGATTTCGTTTGAATTTTTCGGCTCTTTCAATTAATGCCTCAACTTCTTCCGTAGATAAGTCTTCAATTGATACCAAATGTTGTAACTGAACTAAATTTGTCTTTTTATTTAACAAAATATCATCTCCTATTATTTTTCGCTTTTAGCTTCTTTAGGTAAAATAAGATTTAATGCGATACCAACGACTGTTGCAAGTGCGATACTTGTTAACTGTAAATCTCCCACTTTTAAGTACATACCGCCAATACCTAATACTAAAATGCTAGCAGTAATCATTAAATTACGTTTTTTATCATAATCAATTTGATTATCAATTAAGATTCTTAAGCCACTTGAAGCAATAACCCCGAAGAGTAAGAAACTAATTCCACCAATAACTGGTCCTGGAATACTTTGAATCAATGCGCTTATTTTTCCAACGAAACTAAAGATAATTGCGAAGAATGCGGCGCCACCAATCACCCAGATACTATGGACTTTAGTCATGGCTAAAACACCAATATTTTCACCATATGACGTTGTTGGTGGACCCCCAACGAATCCAGCGATAATTGATGACACACCATCTCCAAACAATGTTCTGTTTAATCCAGGATCTTTAAAGAAATTTCGCTTAGTTAATTTATTTAAGACCATGATATGGCCCATGTGCTCCGTCATCGTGACAAATGCGATTGGCGCCATACCAATAATTGCGCTCCAATAAATTTTAGGTTGATAATTTATGAATGCTACGTTGAATGCAGGTAATGTGAACCAGTTTGCCTTCTCTACCGTAGAAAAATCAACGATACCGCATAAGACTGCCATAATGTACCCGCAGACGATCCCTAATAGGATAGGAATTAAACTTATAAATCCTTTAAGATACATGTTGAAGAAAATTGTAATTCCCAGAGTGAAGATTGCGACCCAAACATATTTGATATCGTAGGTACCAGAGTTCAACATTGCATTACTTGCTGCTGTTGTTGCCATAGACAACCCGATGACCATTACAACAGGACCAACAACAACCGCCGGCAGAATTCGATCGAGCCACCCCGACCCAACTTTCCCAATGATAATTGAAACAATCAGATAAACGAGTCCGGCTGAGATAGTTCCTTGAGCAACTGCCGGATATCCAGACGTTTTCATTAACATTTGCATCACAGCGATAAAAGCAAAACTAGATCCAAGATAAGCCGGTATTTTACCATTCGTAATACCAATATAAACTAACGTTCCGACCCCCGAACTGAATAGGGCAATACTTGGGTTTAACCCAACTAAGATTGGGACTAAAACTGTTGCACCAAACATCGTAAATAAATGTTGAATTGATAGCCCCATCCATTGTCCGAACGACGGTCTATCATGAATATCAAGTATTGCATCTTCATTTCTAAATTTTTCTGCCATTTTAATCATTTCCTTTCTGTATAAAAAAAGCACCTCTATAGAGAGATGCCTTCGAAGTTGAAACCCGACTTAAACTAATTCCATGTCGCGTTTCTAAATCGTTTGCTCTCTCTGGAACAATTTAACGATTTATTATTTAATTCTTTCAATTTCAATTGAGTCTTTGCCGTCAACTTCTTCTACTGAAACTGAAATCTGTTCATCTGGTGAAGTGGGAATATTTTTACCAACGAAATCTGCTCTTATGGGTAATTCTCTGTGACCTCTATCTACAAGGACAGCTAAATTAATTGTTTGTGGGCGTCCCTGATCCATTAGCGCATCAAGAGCTGCTCTGATTGTACGACCGGTAAATAACACATCATCAATTAAAATAACTTGCTTTCCAGTAATATCGAAATCGATTTGGCTACCTTTAGTATTAATTGTGGGTTCATTTCCTAGACTCGCATCATGACGATCATCGCGATAAAGTTCAATATCTAATGACCCAACTAAAACGTCCGCACCTTCAAGTTGTTTTAAACGATCTGCGATACGTTTTGCTAAGTAGATTCCTCTTGTCTTAATTCCAATTAAGACGAGATTATCGATTCCTTTATTCTTTTCAATAATTTCGTATGTCATTCGTGTTAAGGCACGCTTCATTGCTAATGAATCTATCACTTCTTTTGCCATTCGTTATTTCCTCCTCTTTTTGTCCAATAAAAAAGCCTCCCAATCTAAAAATACTTAGACTAAGAGGCAGACTCCTTCAAAGAGAAATCTATTTGTGCGTTACCTTTTAGTCTCACGGGACTATTTTAAAGGATCTTTATTGGTTTTTATATTACTAGATAGAATTTGTTTTGTCAAGATAATCTAAGGTACTTTTAAAAATAGGAGGAATTGGTACTTCAAAAATAAGCTCTTCCCCAGTTGTGGGGTGTTTAAATCCAAGTTTAGCAGCATGTAAAAATTGGCCACGTCCTTTTATCGTTTTACGCGGCCCGTACAATGGATCACCAACAACTGGATGCCCAATGTATTGCATATGAACACGAATCTGATGTGTACGTCCTGTCTCTAATTGGCATTTAATGAGTGAGTAATTTTCATAATTTTTCTCTACCTTAAAATGCGTAACGGCTGGACGCCCATCTTCAACTACGGCTTGCTTCATTCGATCTCTAGGTGATCGACCAAGAGGTGCCTTAATAATACCCGACTCCTCTTTAATCGGCTGATGGACTAATGCGATATATTCACGGACATTCGTTTTTGCCTTTAATTGGGCAGCCAATGATTGATGCGCTTTATCATTTTTAGCTACCATCAAAAGTCCCGATGTATCTTTATCGATTCGGTGAACAATTCCTGGTCTGAACGCGCCGTTAATTGTTGATAATGGGCTGTGAAATAGTAAAGCATTTACTAATGTCCCATCTGGATGCCCCGGTGATGGATGCACGACCATGCCTTGCGGTTTATTAACAACAATAACGTCGTCATCTTCGTAGACAATGTCTAATGGGATATCCTGGGGTACTAAATCTAGCGCGACAGGATCAGGTTCAATTAAACTAATTTTGTCACCCGGTTGAACATCATATTTACTTTTTTCCATTTTCCCGTTAACCAATACATCGCCACTTTTAATCCAATGTTGTAATTTTGATCTAGATATTTCGGGCATTAACTGTGAGACAACTTTATCAAGCCGTCCCGTTTCATTTTGAATCACTAATTCTGTCATTTATCGTCTTCCTTTAAAACAATTATTAATAAAATAACAACTCCGACCGTTAACGACATATCCGCCACATTAAAAATTGGAAAGTTAACGAAATCAGTTTGAAACATGTCTACGACATAACCAAATCTCAAACGATCGATGAAGTTACCAAGTGTTCCGGCAATCATTAAAGCAATACTAATTTTATATCCTGTATTTGCTCTATATTTATAGAAATAATAAACCATCAATCCCAAAGCTAAAATGGAAACAATGAAAAAGAACCATTGCTTACCAGCCATTAAACTCCAAGCTGCCCCATCATTTCTGATATTCGCGATAGAAAATAGATTAGGTATAACAGTTTGACTCGTATCTAACGCAATATTTGCTGAGACGACATATTTCACAACTTGGTCGGCAACTAATATAATTCCCGCTAATAGTGCATATATAAACATATTAAACCCTCTTAATTATTCATTAATATAGTCCTGAAATTACACCATTATCATCAATATCCATATGGTTCGCAGCAGGTACTTTAGGTAATCCTGGCATTGTTAATACATTACCCGTTAAAGCAACTAAGAACTGAGAACCTAGTTTGGGATTAAACTCACGAATATGAATCGTAAAATCGGTGGGTGCTCCTAACAGTTTAGCATTATCCGATAACGAATACTGCGTTTTTGCCATACAGATTGGTAATTTGTCCCAGCCAAGTTCCTTAAACTGTCGTAATTGTTGTTTTGCCTTGGGCGCATACTCAACATTTGTACCGCCATAGATTGTTTTAACAATTTTTTCAATTTTAGTTTCTGCGGAATCGTCGGCTTCATATAATGCCTTAAATTCATGAACCTCACTTGTTGTCTCAATGACTTTATTTGCTAAATCAATTGCACCGGCCCCACCTTGTCCCCATACGTCTGCAGGTACAGCTGAAACGCCAATTTCGTCAGAAAGATCAATCAGCGTTTGCACTTCAAGATTCGTATCAGCAGTAAACTTGTTAATAGCAACAACAACCGGAATATTGTAACGTTGCATATTTTCAACGTGCTTTTTCAAGTTTGAAAAGCCTACTTTTAATGCGTCGACATTTTCTAGTTCTAAGTCAGTTTTTGAAACACCACCATGCATTTTTAATGCACGAATTGTTGCCACAATAACAATTGTATCTGGCGTCTTACCTAAAACTGGTGTCTTAATATCGAGGAATTTTTCGGCACCCAAATCGGCACCAAATCCAGCTTCTGTAATTGCGTAGTCACCCAATTGAAGTGCCGTCTGTGTTGCGAGAACGCTGTTACATCCATGTGCAATATTAGCAAAGGGGCCGCCATGAATAACTGCGGGCGTATGTTCTAATGTCTGGACTAAGTTAGGTTTAATCGCATCTTTTAGTAACAGACTAATTGCGCCTGTCACGCCCAAATCAGATACAGTAATTGGTTTTTTATCATAATTGTATGCCACAACTATGTCATTTATTCTAGATTTTAAATCTTTAATATCTTTTGCTAAACACAAAATGGCCATTAATTCACTAGCGACCGTGATATCAAATCCATCTTCTCTAGGTACACCCTGCATTGGACCACCTAGGCCCACAACGACATTTCGAAGTGCGCGATCATTAATATCAAGGACTCGTTTCCAAATAATTCGTCTTTGATCAATTTTTAAAGCATTACCTTGTTGAATATGATTATCGATTAAGGCAGCCAATGTATTATTTGCGGTTGTCAAAGCATGCATATCACCAGTAAAATGCAAATTGATATCTTCCATTGGAACAACTTGTGAATAACCACCGCCAGTCGCGCCACCTTTCATCCCCATAACCGGGCCTAATGAAGGTTCTCTAAGCGCAATCATAACTTTTTTATTTAAACGATGCATAGCATCCCCTAAACCAACAGTTACCGTTGATTTACCTTCTCCGGCTGGAGTGGGACTAATTGCAGTGACTAGAATCAACTTAGAATCCTTTTTTTCGGGTAAATCTAAAGGTAAATTTATTTTCGCCTTGAAGTTACCATATGGTTCAATATCAGTTCTTTTTAAACCAATTTCATTAGCTATATCTTCTATAGGTTTCATCACATTTTTTTGTGCAATTTCTATATCGTTCAAGTTTATCATCCTTCCATATTCAATTTATTAAGTATAACTGAGAAAACGGCGATTGTCATTAGTTGCACTACGGACTAAAGTTACATATACTGAAAGGGTACTCATTGTATGACCAATTTTGGGAGGCGTTTGATATGGAATCTGGTATTGTTGAATGGTTTAGCGCGCAAAAGGGTTACGGCTTCATTGCTTATGGTGATGAACAGGAAATATTCGTTCATTACACTGCTATACAGTCCGACGCATTTAAGGTCCTTGGAACTGGTCAACACGTAACATTTGAAGTTAAAGAAGGTAGCCGTGGTTTACAAGCTGCCAACGTTACAATTATAAAATAATAATCTCGCATAAACGATAAATCATCCATCCTTACTTGTATTCATAAGTAAGGATGGATGATTTTTTATTTTACTGTAGCCCGATAACCGATATCTAACCGATAAAATGTTTTCGGAACCTCAAAATCATTCATTAAATGATAAACCTTTTTTTGTGCATCGACCATATCTGAACCCGTTTCATGTAGAATATAAATTCGTCCACCAGTGGCGACTAATTCATTCTTGACTGTATCGACACCCGCAAAATCAATCTTATCGGCAATTGGTTTAAAATCTTTAAGGTTTGGTAATACGTTATTCTTCGAGGGCTGCTCCGGATAACCTTCTGCGGCAAGTACCACTCCCAATGTAATCCCATCTGTTTCCCATTCCAAAATTGGTTCTTTATGTTGCAATAATTGCGAAATTACTACCGCCAAATCTGATTTTAATCTTGGAATCACCACTTCAGTCTCAGGATCTCCAAATCGAACATTATATTCAATTACTTTAGGTCCAGCTTTCGTTAAAATTAATCCGACATATAAAATACCCATAAATGGGATACGCCTGTTCACCATTTCATCTACCGTTGGTTGCACAATCTTTTGGATAGCCATCGTAACAATATCATCAGGGATTTGTGGTACGGGGCAATAGGCGCCCATTCCACCAGTATTTGGCCCATTATCTCCTTCAAATGCGCGTTTATGATCTTGGGAGATGGGCATCGGATAAACCTTGTTGCGATCAATAAATGCCATTAAGGAGAATTCTTCTCCCTCAAGATACTCTTCAATTAAAACTTCTGTCGTACCATATTGATGCTGCAGTAAAAATGAATTTAAAGCATGCTTCGCCTCCGAGTGATTTTGAGCGATAACGACCCCTTTTCCCCCAGCCAATCCGTTTGCTTTAATAACTAACGGGAATGGTTCCATACCAACGTAATCCATTGCCATTTGGTAGTCTGTGAACCGTCGATAGTCTGCCGTCGGAACGTTAGCTGACTTCATAATTTGTTTTGCAAATTCTTTAGATCCTTCTAACTGAGCAGCAGCTTGCGAAGGCCCATAAATAGCTAAACCCTCCTGCTGGAAAAAATCAGTTATACCGGCAATTAATGGGATTTCTGGACCTACGAAAGTCCAATCGATTTCATTTTCACGGGCAAAATTAGCTATATCCTTAAAATTAGTTATATCAATTTTAATTGGCTTAATCCCGTTATTACTCATCCCGGGATTTCCCGGAAGACAATAAACCTCAGATACAGCATTACTTTCAACGAATTTTCGCGCAATAGCATGCTCACGACCACCAGAACCAATCACCAATATTTTCATAATATTACATAATCCTTTCAGAATTAATCATTTAACCTGCTTGAATTGATTAATGTTTAAAGTGACGACGACCACTAAAGACCATTGCGATTGCCTTACGGTTAGCCATGTCAATAGAATCCTGATCCTTAATCGATCCACCCGGCTGAATAATTGCAGTTACACCATGATCAGCGGCGTACTCAACACTATCATCCATCGGAAAATAAGCGTCTGAAGCCAAAACAAATGGTTCTACCATCCCATGTTCAAGAGCTTGTTCAATCGCAATTTTAACGGAACCAATACGATTCATTTGGCCGGCCCCAATTCCCAACGTCTGGTCTTTTGTGGCTATCACAATTGCATTACTTTTAACATGCTTAACAATTCTTTGCGCAAACAACAGAGCTTCCTTCTCGTCAATTGTTGGTAATTTTTCGGTGACCGTTTTTAATTCTGACATTTGATCGATAACTTGATCACGTTCTTGAACCAGTAGTCCCCCCAGAACTGATACATATTCATATTTATCAGCTTGGTCCTTTTGACTGAAATCGAGTGTCATCACGCGCAGATTTTTCTTCTTTGCTAAAATATCATAAGCGTCATCAGTAAAGCTAGGTGCAATGATGATTTCTAAGAATAACTGATGTAAATCAGTCGCGGTCGCCAAATTGACTTCACGATTTAAGGCAATAATGCCACCAAAAATAGATGTTTTATCAGCATCAAATGCTTTTTGCCATGCTTCATAGATGTTCTCGCCAACACCAACGCCGCAAGGATTCATGTGTTTCATCGCCACTACAGCAGGACGTTTAAACTCGGAAACAACCTTTAATGCAGCATCTGCGTCCTTGATGTTGTTGTATGATAATTCTTTACCATGCAATTGTTTAGCTGAGGCAATAGAAAAGGCATTAGGTATCCCAGCCTGATAAAAAGCAGCACTCTGATGAGCATTTTCACCATAGCGCATCCCTTGCTTGAAATCATATGTTAACGATAATTTTTCAGGAAAAGCAACTTCCAATTCTTTTGTTAAATAATCTGCGATAAGCGCGTCGTATGCCGCCGTATGTCGAAATGCCTTGGCAGCCAACTGACGACGAAAATGATGATTTTGTTTTTCGTCATCAAGTTCAATTAGAACAGCCGCATAATCAGCCTTATCAACAACAACGTACACTGATTGAAAATTTTTAGAAGCGGACCTTAACATTGCTGGGCCACCAATATCAATCTGCTCAATTGCTTCAGACTCAATTGTGTTAGGCTTTTCAATTGTTTCTTTAAAAGGATATAAGTTGACACAAACTAAATCAATTGGCGTAATCGACTCTTTTTTTAATTTAGCCATATGCGTGGGATTATCACGTTTCGCTAATAAACCGCCATGAATCATAGGATGTAACGTTTTAACTCGCCCGTCGAGCATTTCTGGAAAATGAGTTACTTCCTCAACCTCAATAACCGAAAGCCCCGCATTTTTCAAAGCTTTAAATGTCCCACCCGTGGAAATAAGTTCGAAGCCGCGCTCAATTAATCCTTCGGCAAAATCAATAATACCTGTTTTATCGGAAACACTTATTAACGCTCTTCTCATCTTAATCAATCTCCCTTTTCATCATTTATTTAATAAATTCAAAATAACACTCGGATATAACTGATGTTCTATATGATGAATTTTAACTTCTAATTGTTTTAACGTTTCATGTGCTAGAACTGGGACCTTTTGTTGCGCAATAATTGGCCCCGTATCTACGCCTTCATCAATATAGTGAATGGTTACACCTGTTTCGGTTACCCCAGCATTATAAGCATCTTCAATCCCATGAATTCCTGGAAAAAGGGGCAATAAAGCGGGATGAATATTAATTATTTTCATTGGATACTCATCAAGTAACGTAGTTGTTATTACCCGCATATATCCTGCCAACAGGATGAAGTCAATTTGATAATTAGCTAACTCCTTAATAATTGCTTGCTCATAATAGTTCCGATTTTCAAAATCTTTAGGCTGCACGATGAACGTCGGGATTCCTCTACGCTTAGCCTTTTCAATTACGGCGGCTTTTGGTCGATCACAGACCAGGATTTCAATTTTTAATCCCCTATCTTTCAGCGTTTGATCATCAGCAATGTTTTCAAAATTAGACCCGGTTCCTGACGCAAAAATAGCAACTTTCAACATTTTAGGCACCCTCTAAACTGATGACTTCATCATTAGTTTCAATGGCTACACGACCTATTTCAAAAGCTTGAACCGTTTGCTTATTTAGACTCGTCAAGACAGCTTCTACATTAGATTCATCGACCGCTAAAACCATTCCAATTCCCATATTAAAAATTTCATACATGTCCAAATGTGGAACCTCGCCATATTTTTCAATGGCCTCAAAAATGGGTAATACTGGCCACGTATTTAATTGAATCTTTGCCTGAAGCCCCTTGGGTAACATCCTTGGAATATTCTCAATGAAGCCGCCCCCCGTGATATGAGCAGCACCTTTAATCAGGTTAGCTTGGAATAAAGGGCATAAGTCATCAACATATATTTTAGTGGGTGTCAGTAATATCTCAGCAAGTGTTTCATTTAGATTTTCTGGTAGGGGTTCAGTTAACTTAAACCGATTATCTTCAAAGAATATTTTTCTAACCAATGAAAACCCGTTCGAATGAATACCCGTGGATGAGATGCCGATTAAGACGTCATTGGCTTGAATTAAATGTCCATCAACTAAGTGTTGTTTTTCGACAACCCCAACTGCAAATCCCGCCATATCGTAATGTGTTTCTTGATACATCCCTGGCATTTCGGCCGTTTCACCACCAATAAGGGCCATGTGAGCTGTTTGACATCCCTTGATCACGCCGGACACAATTTTTTCGATTTTCTCGGGATTAGTTTTACCCGTTGCTAAGTAATCTAAGAAATATAAAGGCGTTGCGCCCTGTGCAACAATATCATTCACACACATTGCCACGCAGTCAATACCAATTGTGTCATGCTTGTTTGCTTCAAAAGCTACCATTAATTTTGTGCCAACACCATCCGTCCCTGAGACCATCAGTGGTTCTTGAATCTGTTTCGTACTCAAATCAAACAGTCCACCAAATCCAGAAATGTCACTCGCTCCATTAACTAATGACATTTGCTTATTGATTCGCTTAACAACGTCATATCCTGCGGTTACATCAACACCCGATTTTTGATAAGCATTTACCATCTTAAAATCCTCACTTTTCTGCCGTTAAATTCGCCAAATATTCGGTTTCGTAATCGTATAATGGCGTTGGGTAGTCTCCATTAAAATATGCCATGCATAATCCTGAATAAGGAGTATCTAAATTCAGCCCAATCGAGTCAATTAACCCGCTCTCACTTAAAAATGATAATGAATCCACACCAATAATGGCCCGCATTTCTTCTACCGATTTGTGAGCAGCAATCAATTCAGATTGTTTTTGTATATCAATTCCATAAAAGCATGGATATTTAAGAGGTGGTGAAGCAATTCTTAGATGAACTTCAGCCGCCCCAGCCGCCTTCAATAAGCGAACAATATGCTTACTCGTTGTTCCCCGAACGATTGAATCATCCACTAATATAATTTTTTTACCTCTAACAACACTTTTAACGGCTGATAATTTCATTCTCACACCTTGTTCTCTCAGCGCTTGTGTCGGTTGAATAAAGGTTCGAGCAACATATTGATTTTTAACTAATCCCATTTCGTAAGGGATGCCACTTTCTTCCGCGTACCCACTCGCCGCAGATAGTGATGAATTTGGCACACCAATAACCATATCCGCAGCAATATTTGTCTCTCTTGCTAATTGACGACCCATTCTTTTACGTGCCGAATGGACATTAATCCCACAAATATCTGAATCTGGTCTGGCAAAATAAATATATTCCATTGAACAAATTGCCATTTTTGTGTCCGTTGTGTACACGTCAATTGATAATCCCTGATTGCTGATCGTAACAATTTCTCCAGGATTAACGTCACGTACAAACGTTGCCCCAACAGAATCTAACGCGCATGTCTCACTCGCAACAACATAAGCACCATTAACCATTTGTCCAATTGATAAAGGTCTAAACCCATTTGGATCCAGTGCCGCAATCATACAGTCAGATGTCATTAATAAGTATGCAAAACCACCGCGAACTTGATTTAATGCTTCCTTAACTTGTTCATGTAGGGTATCCGCATCCGAACGCCGAATTAAATGCATCAAAACTTCCGAATCTGAACTTGATTTAAAGATAGCACCATCTTGTTCTAATTCATTTCTGAGGGTAGTTGCATTAGTTAAATTACCATTATGTGCTAACGCAAATTGTGCGTCATAAAAATCAAACAAGAAAGGTTGGATATTATCAATTCCATTACTTCCAGCAGTTGCGTACCGGACGTGACCAATGGCCACGTTCCCCGTTAATTTTTTAATCTTTTCAGGTTTTCTAAAAACATCTGATAATAATCCCAATCCTCTGTACCCAATTAACTTGCCTTCATCATTCGAGATGATGCCGGCACCTTCTTGTCCACGATGTTGTAAACTATGGAGACCAAAATAGGTTATTTGATTAGCATCTTCATGACCCCAAACGCCAAAAACACCACATTCTTCGTTTAAACTTCTTACTTCATTAGACATGGAATGGCATCCTCCCAGGCATGTTTTGCTTCAGCAACAGCAATTACTATATGGTTATCTTTTGTCGTTACGTCAATCATCTGTGTCGCCGTTACGCGACCAATTTTTTGGGCATTTAGTTCCATCAATTTTTCAAATGCTTCCGCATTCGCCGGATTAACCGATAAGATAAAACGTGATTGCGTTTCCGAAAAAAGTTGTGCGTCAGTTATGTCTAGCTCGACCGTCATGCCCAAGTCGTTTTTAAACGCCGATTCGCTTAAGGCAACGGCCAGGCCCCCTTCAGCCAAATCATGAGCACTTTCGACCAGATTAGACTCTATAGCTTCCAACACCAATTCTTGGTTACGTTTTTCCTGCTTTAAATCAAAATGTGTGAGATCACCAGAAATCTTGCCAGACACCATTTTCTGAATTTCTGAACCATTGAAATCATCGTATGTTGTACCAATTAGATATAGCAGATCATTAAGATGTTTAAAATCCTGTGTTGTTATGTGTTTAACGTCATTAATTAAACCAACCATCCCAATCATGGGTGTCGGATAAATAGCCTGTTCATTGAATTCGTTATATAATGATACGTTTCCAGAAATGACCGGTGTATTAAACAACTCGCAAGCTTCCGAAATACCAATGGCACTTTGATCAAATTCCCAAAATATTTCCGGGTTCTCTGGGCGACCATAGTTTAGACAGTCAGTAATTGCCAGCGGTCTCCCGCCAGACGCAACAATATTACGTGCGGCTTCAGAAACGGCAATTTGTCCACCAATTTTCGGATTTAAGTAAATGTAGCGTGCATTACAATCCGTCGTCATTGCGAGCGCCTTATTCGTTTCTCTAATACGGATAACACCGGCATCACTACCTGGTTTTACAACTGTATTAACCTTAACTTGCGAATCATATGTTTCATACAACGATGCTTTAGACGCAATTGTTGGTTGCCTCAATAAAGCTAGCCAAGTTTCCCTCACATTTTTAATTTCAGGAATAAAATCATCCTGATTTTTAAATTGATTAATTCTAGCCGGTTCTTTTTGTTCTTTGTGATAAATGGGTACGTCACTTGTCAAAGAATCAACTGGTAAATTGGCCACAATTTTTCCTTCATGCATTAATATGTAATCCGTACTTTCCGTTACATAGCCTATATTAACGGCCTCTAAATCATATTTTTTAAATAAATCCGTTACTTTCGTTTCGAATTCGGGTTTAATACAGAGAACCATACGCTCTTGAGATTCAGATAACATCATTTCATAAGCAGACATATTCGTTTCTCGTTGTGGTACCTTATCCAGGTCAAGAACCATACCGGAACCGGCTTTAGAAGCCATTTCGGCCGTCGACGAAACTAATCCAGCAGCACCCATATCTTGAATTCCTACCAACCAGTCGGGATGGTCCAAAATAAGTTCCAGACAGGCATCCATCAGTAATTTCTCCATAAATGGATCTCCCACCTGAACAGCTGAACGTTGCGTTTCTTTATCATCAGCAAATTCGTCGGAAGCAAACGTTGCCCCGTGAATACCATCACGACCTGTTTTTGCGCCAACATAAATGACTAGATTACCATTCCCCTTGGCTTGACCCTTTTGAATGTTTTTATGCTCAATGAGTCCCACACACATGGCATTCACAAGTGGATTTCCTTCATAACAAGGATCAAAACTCGTTTCACCGCCAATGGTTGGAATCCCAATACAGTTACCATAGCCACCAATACCGGAAACAATTTCTGACATAAGATACTTTGTGCGCTCGTTATCTAATTCACCAAAACGCAAACTATCCAGCAGCGCAATTGGGGTAGCACCCATTGAAAAAATATCTCTGATAATGCCTCCGACACCTGTTGCAGCCCCTTCGTATGGTTCGACGGCTGAGGGATGGTTATGACTTTCGGCTTTGAAAACAACTGCCTTACCATCACCAATGTCAATAACACCTGCGCCCTCTCCTGGTCCCTGCAAAACTTGTGGACCAGAGTTTGGAAAACGACTTAGAACGGGCCGAGAATTTTTATATGAACAATGTTCGCTCCACATGACTGAAAACAGACCGGCCTCAGTATAATTCGGTTGACGCTTTAAAATATCATTTTTAATTAATCTATATTCCGAGTCCGTTAAACCCCATTCTTGATACAGTTTGGTCTCTTCGATTTCCCGTGCTGTCGGTTCTTGTATCATAACCAAATCACCTCACTCCCTCTGTGTGTGTCGTTAGCATCGATTTAAATAAATCTAGTCCATCGGTTGAACCTAGTAATGTTTCAATTGCCCGTTCTGGATGAGGCATCATACCGAGAACATTCCCCCGTTCGTTAACAATTCCAGCAATATCATCGATACTTCCGTTTGGGTTGTCTTCATATCTAAAAACAATTTGTTTGTTTTTCTTTAACTTAACTAATGTTTCATCATCACAATAATAACTACCTTCACCATGCGCAATTGGTAATTCAATTAATGTTTGATCTTTGTAACCAGTTGTAAAACTTGTTTGATTATTGACGATTTTTAATGAAACAGGTTTACAAATAAATTTAATTTTTTTATTTCGAATTAAGGCTCCCGGAAGTAAGTTCATTTCAGTTAACATTTGAAAACCATTACATGTTCCAAACACGAGTTTACCCTCATCAGCAAACCGTCGCACTTCATTCATAATTGGCGATAAACTTGCGATTGCACCACTTCTTAGATAGTCCCCATACGAAAATCCGCCGGGAAGTAAAACGCCGTCAAATCCATCAAGCGAGGTTTCCGTATACGATACGAACGCTACCTGCTCATGCAAGCCATCCCGAATGGCATAAAACAAATCATCATCACAATTCGAACCTGGAAATACAATAACCGCAAATTTCATACTTGCTCCCCCAGTTCTTCAAGTTCATAACGATAACGTTCCATATTGGGATTAGCCAACAATTTGTCACAAATATTATCAACCTTTTGATTGATTTCTAGTTCAGTTGCTTTAATGTTCATTACGAAGTATTTCCCAACCCGGACATCACTCACGCCTGAAAAGCCCAATCGACTGATTGCTTCATTAACGGCCTGCCCTTGTGGATCTAAAACTGATTCTTTATAGGTAACATATACTTTTACGCTATACATTAGTTAGCCCCTTTTCCGTTTTCAATCGGTTTAACACTTCCTCATACGCTGGAATAATACTTCCTTGTTCTTTTCTAAAAATATCTTTATCTAATGAATCGTGTGTCGTTGTATCCCATAACCGTGCATTATCTGGTGAGAACTCATCCGCTAAGATGATGGCACCATGGTAACGACCAAATTCAAGTTTAAAATCAATCAAATCAATGTTTATTTTTTTAAATAGTTGAACCAATAGTTGATTTATAACTAGTATCTGTTTTTTTATCTCAATTATTTCAAGTTCCGTTACAAATTTTAAAGCAAAAATTTGGGATTCATTTATTACCGGATCATCAAGTGCATCACTTTTATAATAGTATTCAAGAACTGGTGATAATAGTTTGGTTCCTTCAATTTGATTAAACTTACGAGCAAAACTACCAGAAATTACATTTCGTAAAACAAATTCAATTGGAATGATATCAGTTTTTTTAACCAATTGTTCGGTTTCTGACATATTCTTAATGAAATGCGTTTTAATTCCGTTATTTGTCAAATAAGCAAAAATGATATTAGAAATTTGACGATTCAATAACCCTTTACCCGGTACTTCTTCCATTCGTTTACCATTAAGAGCAGTCGCTTGGTTTTTATAAACCATTCTTAGCACTTCATTATCACTTGTTTGGTAGACATCTTTAGCTTTTCCCTCGTAAATTAATTGATCCAAGTAATTGGCCTCCTTTAGATAATTTCTTAACAATTTAATGAAAATAATAATAATAGTTCGTTAATGACAAAGTAAGTTTAACAATATATTAAAGAAATATCAATGGTTAAATACGATATATTTTAAAAATAATAAATAAATGGTTCGTGTTTTACTAAATAAAGAAATGTTTTTGAGTTTAAATGACATATTTTGTCCAAAGAATCATTTACATAATTACGAAAAACTAATAACTACAAAAAAAGATAACTCCACTCTAGTAAAATACTAGAACGGAGTTATCTTTTCACAAATGATTTATAAATAGACTGTCCCATTAGAACAAAGCAAGCAACCAATCTATTTAACAATTGAATTGCGGTAAAATTTATTTTATATTATAACGCAAATGATTAACTTTCTGTATGAACTCCAGGATAACCTCTAATTGTTCTGGCGTAAATTCGTCTTCTAATTGCGCATATTTTCTATCTAAATCTAAATGCATTTGTTGATGGACTTTTTTTAATTTGATTCCATCCGTCGTTAATAACAGATAAATAGCCTTCTGATTAGTCGGTCGTTTAATCCTTTCAATTAATCCCCTTTTTTCTAACTTAGAGATAATTTTAGAAACTGCTCCTTGCGTCATTGATACGTTTGAAACAATTTCTTTTAAAGCAATGGGACGTTCTGAAATGAGTGATAAAACATCCAAATCGCTAGAATTAATTGTCTCAGTTCTTTTTTTTAAATTTACGCTTTCTAAATGATCAACAATCCATTGATGTTCAATATCTAATTCATCGTCACGTTCTCTAAATTCACGTAATGCCTGCAATAATTCTTTATTCATAGTAAGCCTCTTTTAAATTCCTAGGAATATATATTTGACATTTACACCGTCACGTATTATTATAGTTTACATTCCAAAGAATATAAACAGAAAGAAGGAAATAAAATGAAAAATGTTATTATTTTTGACCACCCTTACACTGCAATTGCCAGTGAAAATGAACCTCATAATCGTGCCTATGCCGCCGCTGTCCTTAAGCAGACAGTTAGCATGCTTAAGGCAAAAGGTGAAGACGTTGATATTATCGATTTACATGCAGATCATTTTAACCCCGTTATGTCAGCTGAAGATTTAGCCAGTTGGCGAACGGGACATTCTTTAGATCCACAAACATTAGATTACCAGAACCGCCTATTAGACGCGGATAAAATTATTTTTATTTTTCCAATTTGGTGGGAACTTATGCCTGCTATGACAAAAGGGTTTTTAGACAAAGTTTTATCACGTTCAATTTTACCTAAGCATGGAAAATCACCTTTTCCTAAAAATCCCACGGTTATCATGATGACAACTATGGGAACCCCGCCTCTTTATTATAAATTACATTATCATAAACCTGTCTTCTACTCATTCTGGGTAGGAACTTTTCATAAAATTGGTTTAAAAAAATTTAAATGGCTGACCTTTGATGGTGATGCTAAGCTCGCTAAACGCGAAGCTGCACTTCGTAAAATTAAATTCTAATTAAGGATTAACAGCGGTGCTAGTTCTGGGATGTAGTAGACCATAAAAAACATTTCATTAGTTGAGATTGTAATAATCAATCCTAACGTGAAGTGTTTTTTATTTGGCTAGAGATATATAAAGTAAGTTTAAGCTGAATATTCCGTCAACAGCATTCTCAACGATTAAAAAATACATTAACTGTAATAAAAAAAATTATCGGAAGTATTTCCCAATTAGGGACACCTTCCGATAACCTTATTATTAAACCGTTCCATTCATTATTAATAACAATTCACATTGATAACTACAAAACTTAAAATCCCATTAAATGATACTAAATAAGACCAATTCGTTTAAAAATTGCGTCAACATTTCGAATGTGATAATGATAATCAAACGCATCATCCAAATCTTCCTGAGTTAGTGCCGACATGATTTGTTCATCTGCTTCCAACAATGGTCGAAATTGAATCTGTTGATCCCACGAAATTGCGGTCTTAGGTTGAATCAAATCGTATGCGGCTTCTCTGGACATCCCGCTATCAATTAATTTAAGCAAAACTCGTTGACTATAGATAAGACCAAAAGTCCGACCCATATTTTTTTTCATGTTATCTGGAAATACAGTTAACTCTTTAATGATTTTTGTAAATCGACGTAACATGTAATCTAATAAAATAGTTGTATCGGGTAAAATAATACGTTCCGCAGAACTATGCGAAATATCACGTTCATGCCATAGTGTAACGTCCTCAAAAGCCGTCACCATATGACCTCGAATAACACGTGCTAATCCTGTAATATTTTCGGAGCCAATTGGATTACGTTTATGTGGCATGGCAGATGACCCTTTTTGTCCTTTAGCAAAGTATTCTTCAACTTCACGTGTTTCACTTTTTTGTAGTCCACGAATCTCTGTCGCCATTTTTTCAATTGACGTCGCAAGTAAGGCCATTTCTGATACATAGTTAGCGTGCAAGTCTCGCGGTAGGACCTGTGTTGAAATTTCTTGTGGCCTAATTCCAAGATGCTCACACACAAAAGTTTCAACAAACATTGGAATGTTCGCAAAAGTTCCAACTGCGCCACTTATTTTGCCCGCTTCAACTTCTGAGGCCGCAGCTTCAAAGCGAGTTTGATGGCGTTTCATTTCTGAATACCACAAGGCAATTTTTAGTCCAAAAGTTGTTGGTTCAGCGTGTACCCCATGCGTTCTCCCCATCATAACGGTATCTTTATACTCAACCGCCTTATCGGCTAAAACAGTCATAAATTCTTCAATATCCTTACGTAAGATATTGTTGGCCTGTTTTAAAATAGAACCATAGGCAGTATCAACCACATCAGTAGATGTTAACCCATAATGAACCCATTTACGTTCTTCTCCAAGAGATTCCGAAACGGCTCTTGTAAAGGCAACAACATCATGTTTTGTTTCTTGTTCTATTTCTAAAATACGATCAATATCAAAACTGGCATTTTTGCGGATTTTACCTGCATCTGCGGCTGGTACATGCCCTAACTCAACCCAAGCCTCGCTGGCTAAAATTTCAACCTCTAGCCACGCATTGTATTTATTTTCATCTGACCAAACAGCACCCATCTCAGCATTTGTATAACGATCAATCATTATTATCTTCCTCTCTTAATCCCAAATTTTTGTTTGATAAATATCTGTTGTTGCCTTTTCCAAATTGTTTGTTAAAACCGTTATATGGCCCATTTTTCGATTTTTTTTCACTTCTTCTTTACCATAAAAATGAAAATGCCATTGCGCTTTATTCTTAATCTCATTCAAGACTTTTGAAGTATGCTGCCCCAAAATATTAATCATAATAGCACCAGATAATAATTGCGGATTTGGCATTGGTAAATTGCAAATGCCTCGAATATGCGCTTCAAATTGTGATAGAGAACAAGCTTCCATCGTTAAATGCCCAGAATTATGGGGTCTGGGCGCTATCTCATTAACGTAAATACCTCCCGAATCTGAGATGAAAAATTCAATACCCATCGTTCCAACAGACAAACAGTCATCAGCAATTTTACTGGCAATCATTTCGATTTTTGTAGCCATTTCAACTGACAATAAACTTGGACAAAAACTTTCATGTAAAATATTGTTGCGATGTCGATTCTCAATAATTGGAAAGATACTTTGTTGTCCTAATTCATTCCTAGCAATAATAACGGAGACTTCACGATTAAATTGAACGAACCCTTCTAACACGCACTCACCATTTTGAAGAAGATTTATCGCTTCAGTTAAATTTTGGGCATTTTTCAGAATAACTTGCCCCTTGCCATCATACCCACCACGAACCGTTTTTAAAATGGCCGGATAGCCCATCATTTTGATTGCATCTTGTAACTCAACTGAATTTAGAATTACTTTAAACGGTGCAATTGGAAAATTACGTGCCGCTAAAAAACGTTTCTCACTAATTCTATCCTGAGAAATGCGTAATGCAGTTGATCCTTGCGGTATATAGCAGTAATGTTTTGCCATGTCAATCGTATCTGCATTCACATTTTCAAATTCAAAAGTCAAAACATCACACATTTTCGCAAGATTTATGATAGCACTTTCATCATCATAACTGGCGATAACCTGTTCATCAGCAACCTGAGCTGCAGGGCAGTCCTCTTCTGGATCCAAAATAATAACACGATAACCCATCTCTTTTGCAGATGTCGTCATCATTTTACCTAACTGTCCACCGCCTATGATCCCAATTATCTGTCCTGGTAATATTTTTTTAGTCAAGTAAATCACTACTTTCCAAGGATTTTTGACGAATCTGCAGTTGATATACTTTTAATGCATCATTTATTTTTGAATTATATAAACCACAAATTTTTGCGGCAAAAATACCAGCATTTGTTGCACCGGCTTTACCAATAGCCATAGTTGCCACCGGCGTTCCTGCTGGCATTTGCACAATTGATAATAAAGAATCCATCCCACTCAGTGCGTGAGACTGTACGGGTACGCCTACCACAGGGAGGCTCGTTGAAGCGGCAATCATGCCGGGTAGATGCGCGGCACCACCGGCACCTGCGATAATGACCTTATAACCATTTCCCTCCGCACTCATCGCAAATTCAGACATCTCAGCTGGCATTCGATGCGCCGAGATAACCTTCTTATCATATGTAATTTTAAGCTCATCTAATATATTAGCCGTAAATACCATTGTGGTCCAGTCAGAAATTGAGCCCATTACAATTGCTACCTCTGCCATTAGATTACCTCCAATTTTAATAAGCCTATCTTATCAGCAACTAAGCATTGTGTCAAAGCAAAAAAAGGATAATATCTAAAATATAATAAAAATTGTTCGTATTTTAATGGTTATATTACACCAATTTATTTTTAATATTTCTTTTTAACAAAAAATAAACGAAACCAACTGGCATCGTTTATTTATCTTTTTGTAAGTCCGTATATAGTTGTAACTTACTCCTGGAGTTTAAAACAATTGTTTTTTTTCCATCTGAAAAGTAAAAAGAAAGTCCAAATCTTCTTAGTTTAACTTTTTTAATTTCAGAAATTTCAATTGTTTCATTATATTTTCGAATAACTTTCGTTAATTTAATATGTTTATCGTCAATTATTAATTTTCGACTAAAAATCTGAATGACCGATACGATAAGAAAAATAACAAATAAAATAATTGTCCAAATCTGTAACGTCGTTATCTCCAACCACAATAATAAACTACTCAATAATAAACAAAATGTCCATGACCATAAAATAACCGTTTTTGCTAGTTCAGGCTGGTAAAAATATGTTTTTTGATGTCTTTGCATATGCGTTATCCCTCTCCGCCAATCTAAGATAATTTATTCATGTTTAAAGTCTAACATAACTAAACAGTTATTTTTAAATTATTACACAAAAAAAGATGAAACCTTAAGTTTCATCCATTTTAATTATTATTTAATTACTAAGAAACGATCGTCATCAGACATAAAATCTTTATCGCCTGCTACTGCTTCAATTGAACCAAATGGCATTTGTGCACGTAATTCCCAGTTTTCTGGAATATTGAATGCATTTCTAATTTCAACATCGATAAGTGGATTGTAATGTTGTAAGCTTGCGCCAATACCATTTTCGGCTAATGCTGTCCAAACACTTTGTTGAGCGCCACCCAAGCCTTGTTCTGCCCATACTCTGAAGTTATCAGCGTATAATGCAAAATCTTTTTCATTTTGAGCAATAACGTTAGTATCTATAAAGTATAAGACTGTTCCAAATCCGGCACGGAATGAAGCAATTTTTTCTTGCGTTTTTTTGTAGGCATCTGCATTAGGCACTTCAGATTCAAGACGTTTTTCAACAATGTCCCAAACTTTATCTGAGTTCTTACCGAATAAAACAGCTGCTCTGATTGATTGGTTATTAAATGAAGTTGGTGATTGTTTAACAGCACCTTCGATAACACTGCTAATTTCGTCGGGTGTTTGACTTACATTATCACCTAAAGCATAGATTGTGCGACGTTGTTCCATAAGATCTAATAATTGAGTTTTCATAGTTAAGTTCTCCTTCTCTAATTGAATAACTTAAGTATATCACTTACTTTTAATAAGTAAAGCAATACGCCCTATTTTTTAATTTATTTCTATAAATACGCTAATTAAGTAAAATAAAAATAATAACTCACATTTATTATAACTCATTTAATTCAATTGAAATTAACCTATTTCTAAAAAATAAAATAACTAAGGTTAGGATCAACATTATAATCCCTAAAAATGGTAACAAAATAACGCCGACACTATTCAACATGAATCCACCTAAGGTTATTCCTAATGTAGTACCAATATTTCCAAGTGAAATAAATAAGCCATTGGCAAAATTAGCAGCTTCTGGAATTGAAGAAGCAACTAAATATTGTTCCCAATTCCATAAATAATTCCCCATACCAATACAATTACAAGCATAATACTTACATTGGTATTAATCATCAACATTACGGCATATACAAAAATAAGCAAAATGGGATAAATTCTAATCAATTGTTTTGGTTTACTACTTAAATAGGAACCAGCAATCAGATTTCCAATTAAACTAGCTAATCCGAAAAAGAATAACGCAAAACTTAACTGATTAGTAGAAAAATGACTAACGTTCCCTAAATAATCTGGTACATATCCATATACACTGAACAACGATGCACCAATCGCAATTGTGCCTAATCCCGAAATCCATAATGCTCTTTTTAACAAAATAGATTTCATCGATCCATTTTCAGCAATCTTTTTAGACTTGTTACTTGAATTTGCGCCATTATATTTTGGCAGAAAAATGATATTCAGTATCAGGGCAACTGCGCTAACTAACGTAAAAAATACCATTGCGGCTTGATAAGAGATATGGCTAGCAATGATTGCTGTTATTGGTGTGCTTAAAACCATTCCAGAAGATACCCCCATCATTATGAAGTGAACCCCAAATATTGGACGAAACTTTAAGCAGCTTTCTGGGTTGTAAAAATTCGGTACTCAACCGGACTTTTACAACCCAGTTTTGTTTTAATTCTTGAAAAATTATAATCATCAATCCAAACCGATATTTGTGAAACTAACGTTTCATAGGTATCGGTTTCTTTTTGATAGAAAGCCTCGGCTTTCATAATATGGAAAAACTCTCCATTGATGCAGTATCTAAACATGTTGCTTTACGAGACATACTTTGAAAAATATGATGTTCTTTCAAGATATTAGCCCAATCTTGATGCTGGTATTGAAACCCTTGATCTGAGTGAACTGTCGTTCGGTATTTTAAATCCTTAGGGATTTTCTTAACTGCTTGATTCAAAACGATTGTTGTAAATTCAACAGTAGGATGTTTACTAACTTGATGATTGAGAACTTCACCTGAAAATAAATCGTAAATACATGTGAAATAGGCGCGTTCATCAATCGTCTGTCGCTAGTTTTTGATAAGGTCGATCAGTAAAAAATCGACGGTTAATTAAGTTTTTAGCAATCGTTTCAATATTACCTTTATATGAATTATACTTACGGGAACGTTTGTTAAATGCGGTAGAAAGTAACTGCATTTCACGCATTAAGCCAAGTACTTTTTTGTAATTTACTAAGTGGGTCATTCGACGTAGTTCACCAGTCACGCGGCGATAACCATATGCCGGATGTTGTTTCTTAATTGTTTGAATTGCCTTCTTAACAGTTTGGATATCTTCATAAGATGAACCGTTCGGTTCATGATTAATAATATATTCATACGTACTTTTAGCCATACCAACCACTTTTAGAATCTTTACTAATTTATATTTAAGCCTTAGTTTTTGGATGGCTTGCGCTTGTTGTTTTCTTCTTCCTGGACCAAGGCTCTTAATTTTTTTAGATATTCATTCTCAATTTGTAGTAATTCATTTTCTTCTCTAAGACGTTCTAGTTCTGTTTGTTGCTGTTTCTTTGATTGTTTATCAGCTGACATAATTGTTTGCCGTCCTTTGGAACGATATAAGGCGTCAGCACCTTCAGTCTCCCAAATATGTTGCCACTGCCAGATAGTCCCGGCATTTGAGATGTTAAAATAAAGTGCGGTTTTCGGATAAGAAGCCTTATTCGTTTTCATCCATTTTAAAACATTTATCTTAAATGAGCCATCAAATGTTTTCTCAGGTGATAGGACATCTAGTCCCTTTAGACCAAAGGTCTTATAACGTTGAATCTAGAAAAAAAACGGACGAAGAACTTTTAATACCGTATTTCTTAGCGATTAATTTGTATCCCATGGAGGAAGATAGATAATCCTGAACAACTCTTAATTTTAATTTTTTGGAATATTTTGTCAATATAAAAACCCCCGATATTGGATTTTGGTCCAATATCGGGGGTTCACTTCATAACGGCAGCATTGATGTCGATTTTTTACTTTCACCCATTTAATATTTTTTAATTTGAATTTTTACATTTTTTTATCCATTTTTTTAATTCATCTATTCTCGGTGCGGAAGTATCACGATGACTTAATGTTTTTTGATTATTTCCCAAATATATAAATGAAGGTGTCCCATAAATATTATTCTCCTGTCTAAACTTCTTCCATTCCTTTTTATTTTCATGTAGTTTGTTAACATCAACATACAACATTTTTTCATTAATATGGTGGTCTCGAATTGAATTTATTAATTCTGGATCAAATAAACTACAATCTGAACAATTTGAGTTTCCAATATATACAAATTTATTTTTTGCATTTTTATCTTGTTTTAATTGATTGAACTTATTAACAGAAACTTCAGTCGTGTATGTTCTTATACATCTCTCTCTCTTTTTTTGATATATCATAAAACTTACAACGATACACATAGTCACAATTGATACTAATGAAAAAATTGTAATTTTTTTATATTTCATAAAAACCTCCATTTTTAGTATTTTTTTAATGTCCCTTACAAAGGGCTTTCTCCTCTTCAAGATCTGATTAAATATACCATCACCCTAGAGTTAACGCTTACATATTAGTAAAAATAAAATCCTTATTAATCAATTAGAAATATCTAAGTAATTATATTTTATCCTGTCTTAACTAAGCAAAAATATAAATCTAACATGATAAATAAAAAAAAATAATTTTTTAATATCAAAAATCTAATTTATGGATAATTTGTTGAAATTGATCATTCGTAAATCCGTTTTCTCGTCGAAAAATTTCTTTACCATTCCTATAGAAGATTAAAGTAGGGGTTCCTTTAATCTTATATTTTTCTGCCTCTGTATAATCAGTTTCTTTATTTGTTACAATTGCATAAACTATGCTATCATTTTTTTTGGCATATTCATTAACAATTGGTTCAACCATTTTACAATATGAACATCCATCCTGGATCGCAAAGACTATTATTTTCTTTTTTTTCTTAACCAACTTTGGTACTTCTTTAAAATGAGTATAATTAAAGTATGTTTTTTCGTAAGTCATATTGTGATAAATAAACATTCCTAAAAAACCAGTAAATAGTATAACTACAATACTAATTATAATTTTCTTCATATTATTCTCCAACTTATATTTTATTATTTTACTTTTATAATTAAATGATTATCTTATTATTTTTTTCTTATTATGTCATTATTCTTTATAATGTACTCTTTCTCGCATCTTTCGGCTACTTCTTTATCATGAGTAATAAAAAATTTCAGTCCTTCTAAATTCAACAAGTAATCAATAACCGATGATTTAATTACTTCGTCTAGTCCGTTAGTTATTTCATCAAAAATATATATTCTTTTTTTTACTAGTGTGGCTCGAAGTATTTTAATGACTTGCATCTGTCCTAAACTAAGTTGTTTATTGGTAATATTTTTGAAATCCAAATTTGGAAAAGCTGATGTAGCATTAAGATTATCTAATGTCTCAAAAATATTCTCATCTTTTAGTTCTCTACCTAATTTTATATTATCTAAAGCGGAAGTATTGAATAAACTTTCCCTTCCGTCAACATAAATTATGTTATTGATGATAGACTCATCAGAAACCGTCATTAAATTCTGTCCACTCACTTCAATGCTTCCAGCATCAGGAATATAGAGTCTGGCAACCAATTTACCAAATGTTGATTTTCCTACACCATTTTTCCCCGTTATAGCGATATTATTACCTTTAATGCACATAGAAAGATTTTTAAATATTTTAGAATTCGAATCGTAAGTAAATGATACATTCTGAAAATTAACAGTTATTTCATTGTTACTATCTTTTAATTTCTCTTTTCCAAAAATATTTATCTTTGATTCAAGGATATTATAAAGTTTATCCTGTGCAACCTTTCCTTGCACTAATGAAGCCTGTAAGTTCGTAAAATTAATAATTGGATTGGTTACATATGAAAGTAGTGCATTAAATGTTAATAAAATTCCCGATGATAACTTATTATTTATAATTAGATATACCCCAAATGAAAATAAAATAATATTAAATGATGATAAAACAAACGTTTTTAATTGGTTTTGTATAGCTTCAAAATTGGCTAGCTTTGTTCTTGAACTGATATAATTTGCAAGATTATCTATACCTCTGTTTCCAAATTCTTTTTCTAAACCAAGCTGCTTAATAATACTCGTATTTTCGAAAATGTTTATTACAGTTTTATAAAATTTTTCACTAGTTTTAATTAATGATTTACTCAATTTTTCATAAAATCCCTGAGATAAGTACAAAACAAGGCCTAAAATTATTATTAAAATAAAAACAAGACTAGCTAAGTTTGATTCAAGAGTAAACAGAAAATAAAAGCTACATACCATAGTTAAAAGACCAATCGGCAACATTTGTAAATATGTCAAAAATCTTTCCCTAATTACAATTACATTGGAGAGATTTGTTAACATCTCTCCCATATCATAAGACTCTAATGCCATGTTTGGTTTTTCTAATAAACCTACAAAATATTTTCGAATAATATTTTTATCTATTTTTTTACTCATAATATTGTAAATATAACTGTTTGAAAAAGATAACAAAAAATTCATAATATTTATTACTAAATACAGCATCATAAGTTCTAATGCAAGACTACCTAATTTTTGTGGAATCAAAAAATTAAAATATAGGGAAAACATACATGCCAACACTACACCTAAGGTGAAAATAATAATTGACAAAATGAATGATATTATTAGATTCCATTTAACAAGTTTCAAAATGTTTAAAAGATTTAATTCTTTTCCTCTTTGTTCTATTTCATATACTAAACTAGAATGTTCTATATCAATTTCTAATATATAAGGAATCCAACTATTTATAAAACTATTCATGGATATTACTTGCTGTTTATTCTTATTAGAATCCCCAATTATTAGCTTAGATCCTTTTTTCTGAAAAATCACTACGTAATGAGGCCCCTCTGAGTTAACTATTTGAGTAATACAAGGATAGGTTACTTCACTAAATATATCTTTTTGTGGTACCGCTTTATAAATAGATCCATTGATTCCAAGTCGTTTTAATCCTTTTTTTAAATCATAAAAAGTTGTTCCAATCGAAGTATTTTTAATCAGTGGCCTTACCTCAAACATTGATACTTTTTTTGAAAAAAAGTTTTCTATTATCATGGCTACACAAGCAGCTCCACAATCTTCTTTCCCAATCTGTGGAATAACTTTATATCTCATAAGCATCCTCCTTTATGTATTATCTATGGTGCCAATCAATTTACTAAAGATTTCTGAAATGTTAGAGGAATATTTGCTAGTATCCAGGCTTTTACTAATTTTATATGCGGTTTTATACTCTTCTAATTGAAAAAATAAAATTCCTATTAAATCATCAAATGAATATCCTTTATCAAATATAACTTCTTTATCTTTCAAAATATTTTCCTTTGAGTAAATTAATAATTTTAATAATTCTTTTTGCTTAACTTTAGTTTTTTGAATTTCATTAATGGCCGTTAACAATATTCCTAGGTATCGATCATCTACATTCCCTTTATCAGCACTCTCAAAAAGCATAGTAATATATTTTTCAGCATTCTGAAATTCACTAATTCCTATATAAAAATTTGCTAAATCCTTAGCAACTTGATTTGCATAAATATCGTTGGGAAATTTATTAAAAAAATTTACCATACCATTTTCATATTCTTTTTCTGATAACAAAGGTTTAGCATCTCTAAAATAAAAGTAATAATATCTAGAACTATCGGGATTTTTTTTTAAAATTTTTTTAATTAATTTTGTATTTCTAATAGCTTTCTTTTTGTTTTTTAAAATTACTTTTTCATATCCATCATGTTCTACAATAGTATTAGACAATTTTAATGCTACTAAATTATAATTTTTATCTCTAGTAACAGGATATTCGTGTACACAACCATCATATTCCACTGTATTATTATTGGGAATAATTCTACCTGCATTATAAACTACAGTATCATCTGAGTTTATAACTCTGGGTGAAAAAACAATTGTATCTTTTTTGTTAGCGGTATTCATACATTTTTCAATAGTATTTCTCAAATTATCTAGACTTTCCTCAACAAGAACTTCATCGGAATCTATAAAAAATACCCAATCTTTTGTTGCTTTTGAAATTGCAAAATTTCTGGCTTTTGAAAAATCGTCATCCCATGTAAAATGATAAATTTTTATATTTTTTATTGTAGAAAGTATTTTAAGAGTATTATCTGTCGATCCTGTATCAATAACAATTATTTCATCATTCATACTTGAATCTTTTGAAATAGCTGATAGACATCTTTCAATCACTCTCTCTTCATCTTTACAAATTATTGCTATTGAAATATTTTTATTCATTTTAGCATCTCCTACGTCAAAAAAAATTTCGTATATAAATTTACAAATAAACTTCTATTTAGCATAATTTTTCCAAGTACTATTACATTTATAGCTAAAATATTACAATAAATAATAAAAAGGTTCCCTTTTGATGTACTGTTTCGAACAATTTGTTCGTAAGTTCATCACGGGAGCCCATCATAACAAATAAAACAAGGTAGTCACATTATTTTCAGAAATTTTTTACATTTTCAATAAACAAACATTATCAATTTAACAATGTTTAGCGATATAACTTCGAGCACGTTTCATTTCCGCACATCCACAACTACCACCTCTAGATAACGCAACCGTACATGCAGCAACGTACCCAGGTAACATAGCTTTATACCAACTACAGCTGCTTCCGGCTGAAGCATCTGCCTTTTCGATTTCTTCATCAGTTAGTTTACGCAATAATTTACTCATTTTATTACCTCCATTTTTTTAAATATGACTACCTGCCTCGTTAACCTCTAAAATCAATTTAGAAGCCATGAATAGTATAACTCTTCATAATTTTCATTGCAAATAAAATTATGGCATCATAACTTATTTATGATGAAAGCGTTGACAATATTTTCTTTGTGTGTTAATTTGTTTGTAAAGGAGGTCTTAATATGATTTATATAATTGGTTTTATTTTTATATTATTCGCTATATGGCAATTAGTCTTGACTTGGCGAACTTTCAAAAAACTTAAAAAGGAAGGTAATAAAGATACATCATCCTTTATTATGTTAGCTTTCTCGAATAGTCTTTTATTTGTTGTTGTTTTCTTAGTTGTTGGAATTAGCTGCCTTTTTTTTTAAAACTATTTCTAAAAGATTAATTCGAATAGATATCTAAAAAATCAGAGTAGTCTCGCACAATTATCGTGGTTTAATCCTGCTACAACAAATATTTAACAGTTAGTAACTTCCATTATGGATGGGCTCACTAAACTTATATTTGAATATAATGCTCATCTAACGATGTGCCTAGATAAAAAATTAAAGCTAATCATCTGTATCGTACTAAATTGAAAGATTCCAAGAACGTTAATTAAAAACTAATCTATTTGGATTTCTTTTTATGTTTAAATATTCTTTGGAGTTAAAATAGCTATTCAATACAATGAATTTTCGGAAACTCAAAAATGTTATGACCTAATTATACTTAAAAAGTAAAATGTAATAAATCACAAGGTAGCACAGCTATTTTTAACGTTATTTAGTCAAAACTAGTAACTTTTTTCAATAAATGCATTTGGAAGTAATAACTGTAACCTCTATATGAATGGGAAACCTTAATAGTGCAATTGTAAAAAGAGGCTGTGACATAAGTCTCTAAAAAAAATGGTGATTGAAAACTTAAAAGTTTTCAATCACCATTTTTTTGGTACAATTATAAATAAAAAGAGTATCGGTAGGCCCCGATACTCTAACTTATCCTCGAAAGGACATTTAAAATGCAAAGTAATTATAACATAAATCAAACAACATTGAGTATCTCTTTAGATTATATTCCCGAAGAAAATCATCCAGCAATTTATATTAATCAGTTGGTTGAAAACTTAAGCGTAAAATATCATTATCAATTTGGACGACCAAGAGAATATAATCTTGAAGCTTTACTGAAACTCGTTCTTTTAGCGTATAGTTACGGTATTTTTAGTAGTCGTAAAATCGAGAGGTTCGCACGTGAAAACAAACATGCCGGTTGGTTAATTGCAGGACAAATCCCTTCGTATCGAACGATTTGTCGTTTTCGTATTTCAGATGAACTAACTGCGCTAACAGCCGAAGGCTTGGAAAACTTAACATTATTTCTTCGAAAGAATAACATGATTGATAATGTTTCATTTATTGATGGCACTAAAATACTAGCTGATGCCAATAAATACAGTTTTGTTTGGAAAAAGAATACGCTACGTTTTGATACCATGAATCGAGAAAAGCTAGTCGAATTATTGGGAGAATTACATGAAGCTAACCTCATTGGTCAAGTTCCTGAAGGCTCAGATTTAAATCCAGAATTATTAGAAGATATGATTAATAAAGTTGAAAATCATTTAGTGGACCTCGACCAAAAGGTCAAGGAAACACCTAAAATATCACCCAATCCAGCTAAGCAACAACGACGTCAGCTGAAAGCTAAAAAAAGAATCTTAGATCAACGACGCGATAAGTTGATTCAACATCAAAGACAACAAACCATTTATGGTAAACGAAATAGTTATTCTAAAACAGATCATGATGCTACTTTTATGCGTATTAAAGAAGATCCAATGTTAAATGGACAGTTAAAACCCGCCTATAATTTACAAATTGCGACTAGTAATCAATTTATTACCGGTTATCAAATTTTTCAAAACCCAACTGATACACGGACTTTACCAATATTTCTTCACCAATTAAAAAGACATCATACTTTAGGTAAAACCATCGTCGCCGACGCTGGATATGGTTCGGAAAGTAATTATCGTTTTTGTGAAGATGAACTTAACGAGCATACTGCGTTAATACCATACGGTACAATGCTTAGAGAAAACAGTCGTAAATGGAAAAGTGATGACCGAAAGGTTATGAATTGGGATTACAGTGAAATTGATGATTACTTTATTGATTTACATGGGATTCAATTTAAGTTTAATACCTACCGACAACGGACGGATAAGTATGGATTCAAACGTGACTTCAAAGAATATGTCGCAGAAAAATATGATGAAAATCAGCAGCCGCAGGCCGCTGCATTAACGCCTAAAGGAAATATTCGTAAGATTTTAGTCAATGAAGTCTGGGAATATCATAAAGCTAAAGAACGGAAGTTACTTTCAGAACCAAAAACGGGTCAAATTTACGCGCAACGTAAAATTGATGTGGAACCCATTTTTGGAAAAATGAAGGCTTCTTTGCATTTTAATCGATTTTCGGTGCGAGGCCTTGAAAAAGTTACAAAGGAAGCCGGAATTGTAATTATGGCTTTAAACATCTTGAAATTAGTTACAGTAAGGACTAATTTATCTAAAAAAGCTAAAAGAAAGCTGTCTGAAAAACCAAATATGGTTTTTCAGACAGCTTTCTTTTTCAGAGACCACTTATGTCACAGCCTCTTTTAATATCATTCACCAACAACAGTTGGCGAAGAGCCACTTAAAAAGACACTCTCCAAATAAATGGAAAATGTCTTTTTTAGGTTACCAACTCACAAGTTTTTATTTTGTAGCCTTATTTATACCCGAGGTTTACGTTTACCCCAGTATTGGAAATAATCCGTTCTTAATGAACCATTGTATAATTTACGTTTTTTAGATGCTCTCGAACCATAATATTCTTCAAAAGTTAAATCACTTGTTAAAATATATTTACTCCAAGTTGGCATTTGTTTATAAACAACACCCATCTGTTTATATAAGACACGAACAGATTCAGTATCACTCAATCGTTCACCATATGGCGGATTGGCAACTAAAACGCCATTTTCTTTTTCAGTTGTGAAATCTTTTGCAGCAAGTTGTTTAAATTCAATACTATCTAAAACGCCGGCCTCAGCCGCATTCTTTTTAGCGATTTCAATCATACCGGCATCGATATCATATCCTGCAATATCTAAAACAACATCAAGGTTTGCTTCACCTTTTGCCGTTTCTCTTAATCGGTCGAAGAGTCCTTTTTCAACAAAATCCCAATCTTCAAACACAAAGTAGCGACCAATACCTGGTGCAATATTGTGCCCAATCAATGCTGCTTCAATTGGAATTGTTCCCGAACCACATACTGGATCAACGAATGGTTTATCCGGGTACCAATTTGTTAACATAACTAGAGCGGCAGCCATATTTTCTTTTAATGGTGCATAACCCTTTTCAACACGATAGCCACGTTTAAATAAACTGCTACCCGTCGTATCAAGCGTTAAAAGAACATTATCTTTATTAATTGCAACTTCTAATGGGTATTTAGCTCCTGTTTCAGGTAGACGCGTAGTTCGATGATAAACATCGCTTAATTGATCAACAATTGCTTTTTTAACAATCGCTTGTGCATCTGGCACACTATAAAGTGTTGATTTTTGAGATTTACCTTGGACGGGGAACTCCGCATCCAAGGGTAAAAATTTATCCCAAGAGATTGCCTTTGTTTGTTCAAATAGATCATCAAAAGTAGTGGCAGTAAATTCGCCGACAATAATCTTAACGCGATCAGCACTCCTCAACCAGAGATTAGTGTTAATTACATCTTCCATCGTTCCTTCGAAACGAACACGACTGTTTTCAACTTGGACATTGTAGCCCATATGTTTAAGTTCATTTCCAACAATTGACTCAATACCGCTAGCTGCGGTTGCCAATAATTTAAAAGTTTCCATTTTGCACCTTCACTATAATTTAATTTTTTTAATAAAAAAAACTAGGATAAAAGAAAATCCTTCATCCTAGTTCATCCTGAAATCATGTAAATTTCTATAAGCCATGTTTTGTACGTCATCCATCTCAGGCGATGAAATCAGTGGTAATCATCTATCTCCAGATATTATCTGCCCCCATGATTTGTTCATTTCCGTCATGAAGCGCCCCTACCAAAGTTTGGGTTGCCTACTCGTGGGGTTTACCGCGTTCCAGCAATACCGTTTCCAATATTGTATCGTCTCTGTGGCACTTTACAGATTACTTTGACATAGCCGAAGCCTTAGTCATTTTATCCGCCGTTACCCGAAGGTACCTTGGCTTATTTTTTCACCAAGCACGAACACTACAAGCATCTCAGCTTGTGCAAGCATGGACTTTCCTCAGCCTAACTTAATAGACCGCAATTACCCGAAATTTACACTGAATCTATATTACTACATCATTCAATTAATTTAAAATTGATTTCTAGAATTTTCATTTTCATCTAGTTGAGCACCAAATACGCGACGTTCCAAATTTGATAGACGTTTAAGAATATCCATATTTGAAGTTGTAGACGTTGTTTGAGTTGTTTGTGAACTCTTACCCACAGTTACCTGTTTCGTAAGTTCATCAACTTGCGCAATTAGACGATCATTTTCTTCTTGAACTTTTTTGACTTCTTTATCAAAGGTTTCGTAATCTTTAATAACGTCATCAAGAAATTCGTCAACTTCTTTAGAATCATATCCACGCATTTTTGTTTCAAAATGCTTTTGTAGGATATCTTTAGGTGAAAAATTAACATCCGTCATATTCGTACACCTCATCACTAATTTCTCATAAATAATGTTAATACTCGTTTATTATAGCAGAATTATTCAATAATTCAAATGATTATTTCGTTCTTCTTCAATTTCACTTGCAACATCCTCTAATTCCATGAAATCTATCATACGTAACCGATACTCTTTTGATTCTTTGACATTTTTAATTTTTAGCAAATCAAATTTTGTTTTACCCTCATTTTCTGGATCATATATTAGTAAAGCACCATCTGTATGCTCAATCATAAATGATTGATAATTCTTTAATTGTTGTGGCGACTGATAAACATCATTACTAACGTAGCCAGAGAAATCAACTTTATTTAAAATTTGACTCAAAACTAGTTTTTTATCGTCTTTCCAATTGTTATCAAACTCTTTGAATGGTAACATAAGCGATACTTTAAAGTCCGGATAATCTGTTTGCATATCCAAACAGATTTGTGCCGTCCATTGCTCAATGCCAAGTTGAGGTCCAGTTATAACCCACTCCAACCCATTTTCTATTTCATTAATAATATTTTTTTTGATTGCACTTTTTATTATGGTTATTTTAGGGTCGTTTTCGTTAAAAATACCCAACTCATATGTTCGATAACCGGTCACCCATAAACGTTTCATAATTAATTAGGCATCCTTTCCTTATATTAAGAATATGTTACCAAATCCTTTAAAGCTATTAAATTATATCACTTATTGTTATAATATTTTAGATTGGAGTGTGAGATAATCGTGAGTATTAACTATCCGAATGGGAAAATTTATGAACAATCACCTTTAAATACGCCAAAAAAATCAAATCTATTGTTGTTTGGTAAACGAGGTATGTCATTAGAAGATGATATTAACGCAAGCAATGCATTTTATCTTGCTAATAACGTCGCCGTCATCCATAAAAAACCAACGCCTATTAAAATTGTAAAAGTTGATTACCCTAAACGAAGTGCAGCTGTCATTAAAGAAGCCTACTTTCAAACGGCGTCGACGACAGATTATAATGGTATTTACAATGGCCACTATTTAGATTTTGAGGCAAAGGAAACCAAAAATAAAACATCGTTTCCCTTGAGTAACTTTCATGAACACCAGATTGAACACATGAAAGCTTGCGTGTTACAAAAGGGAATTAGTTTTGTTATAATAAAGTTTGCAACCTTGGATAAGCTATACTTGTTACCATCAAAAACACTTTTTACCTACTGGGATCAACAGAATAAAGATGGTCGTAAATCAATTCCATTGAAAACGATTCAAACTGAAGGATTCGAACTACAATATACTTTAAATCCGGTTATCCCCTATTTAAAATACGTTGATAAAATGATAGAGCATCTATAACTAAGGCTTTATGTAATTAAAGGAGAATTTTATTTATGGCAGCAGCTGATAATAAAGGTAAAACTCGCGTTGCGCGACGTGAACAAGAATTAAATACTAACAAAAAAGGAAAAACGGGGAAACCCACTAAGAAAAAACTTTTTAAACGTATTTTTCTTAGCCTAATTGGTTTATTCGTTGTTGGTGTAATCGCAAGTGTTGGCTTGTTTTTCTACTACGCAAAAGATTCACCCAAAATAACGTCAAGTAGTTTAGAAAGCACACCGGCTAGTGTTATATACGCTAAAAATGATGAGGTCATTACAACTCTTGGAACCTCAAGAGTCTATGCCGAATCTTCCGATATTCCGCAAACATTGAAGGATGCGATTGTCTCTATTGAAGATAAACGTTTTTACAAACATAATGGTGTTGATCCCGTTCGAATTGCGGGGGCAGCATTGGCAAATGTTACCGGAGGTTCAGCTGGACTACAAGGCGGTAGTACTTTAACACAACAACTTATTAAACTGTCCGTCTTTTCAACGAAAGCATCTGATCAAACCATGAAACGAAAGGCGCAAGAAGCGTGGTTAGCTCTTCAAGTTGAGCGTAAATACAGTAAATCTCAAATACTAACATTCTATGCTAACAAAGTATTTATGGGTAATGGTGTTTATGGTATGCAGACCGCTTCAAACTACTATTTTGGTAAAAAATTAGATAAATTAAATATCGCACAAATTGCAATGCTTGCTGGAATTCCTAATGCGCCATCATCTTACAATCCTTATGCTCACCCAAAATACTCAAAGGAACGACGAGATGAAGTTATTGATGCCATGGTATCAAATGACAAAATATCAGCAAGTGATGCAAGTACAGCAAAAGCGACACCAATTACTTCCGGATTGAGAACGTCTCATTCCGCTGAAAAAGATACTTATAATGCTAAAATTTCTGATTCATATTTAAAAGAAGTCATTCAAACAGTTAAAGATAAAGGTTTAGATCCTTACAATAGTAGCCTTAAAATTCATACCAACTTAGATTTAGATGCCCAAAAACGACTTTACGATATAGCTAACACAGACGATTATGTTAACTATCCCGATGATAAAATGCAATTGGCCGTTACAATGGTTGATTCAAAAACGGGTGCCATATCTGCCATGATTGGTGGACGTAAACAAACAAATGTAACATTCGGATACAATCGTGCCGTGGCAACGAGTCGAAGTAACGGTTCAACTATGAAGCCAATTATGGATTTTGCTCCCGCTATTGAGTATTTGAACTACCCTACAAATCAAAAAGTTAATGATACAAAATATTACTACCCTGATGCAAGCACGAAAGAGTTAAACGATTTTGATCATGGTCATCTAGGTACAATGACAATGAGAAGTGCGTTAGTTCAATCACGTAATATCCCTGCTATTCGAACGCTTGAAGCAGTTGGGTTACCACAGGCACAAACGTTTGTTAAAAAACTTGGTATTTCAAAGGATCAAGTTGAAACTTATTCATCTGGTATTGGTGGTAACATATCAACTACGCAAAACGCTGAAGCCTATGCGGCCTTCGCAAACGGTGGTACTTACCGTAAAGGGTCTTATATTTCAGATATTGTAAAAAAAGATGGTACTGTTTTAAATTATTCTAGTTCAGGTAGTAGAGCCATGAAAATCTCAACGGCTTACATGATTACGGACATGCTTAAAGGCGTTATTGACAGTCCTAGCGGTACAGGTACAGCAGCACAAATTCCTGGACTTTATCAAGCTGGTAAAACCGGAACAACTGATTATCCTTCTAACGTTGCTTCTAAATTCCCATCTAACGCGGCCATGGATTCATTGTTCTCTGGTTATACTAAGAATTACTCTATCTCAGTTTGGACGGGATACGATTCTCCGTTAGTTGCAAATAATTACTTGGATGTGACTTCCCAACATCTAGCTACAGGTATTTATAAAAACTTAATGCAATATGTTTCTCAATCTGTTTCAAATTCGGATTGGACAAAGCCTTCTGACGTTTATCTAAATCATGGTGAATTATCTTTAACTGATTCATCCACTGATACAACGACGTCTAACGATAGTTCATACGATATCCCTGAAATGTCGAGTACGGAGAGTTCAAGTAGTCGAACCAGTTCTTCTTCCGAAAAAGCTAGCTCATCAAGCAGCGAGTCGACAAGTAGTTCTAGCTCCGCTGTCAGCTCGAGTTCTTCATCCAAAGAGGAGTCCTCGACTCCCCCTGCGGAGTCTTCATCAAAGACTGAATCTGCTTCTAATTAAAAA